>NZ_JBFACU010000013.1:0-252805 GCF_040641015.1 Streptomyces sp. NPDC021356
TGCTTGGCGACCGCGCGGTCCGAGCCGGCGTGCGTGGCTTCCTCGATACGCCGTCGCAGATCCGCGAGCTTGCCCGCGGTCGTGTGGATGTCGATGTCGGTCACTGCTTGCTCCACCCGGTGTCTCGTCGTCAGAAGGTGTCATGGGGGACGTACACGCCCCATACGTCGCGCAGGGCGTGGGAGACCTCGCCGACCGTGGCGCGCAGGCGCAGGGCCTCGCGCATCGGGTGCAGGACGTTGTCGGTGCCCTGCGCGGCGGCGCGCAGGGCGTCCAGGGCGCGCCCGACGGCTCGGGCGTCCCGTTCCGCGCGCAGGACGGCCAGCCGTTCGCGCTGGTCGGTCTCGATCTGCGGGTCGACCCGCAGCGGCTCGTAGGGTTCCTCCTCGTCGAGCACGTACTTGTTGACCCCGACGACGGTCCGCTCCCGGTGGTCGATCTCCAGCGCGGTGCGGTAGGCGGACTTCTCGATCTCGCCCTTCTGGAAGCCCTGCTCGATCGCCGCCACCGCGCCGCCGCGGTCCTCGACGGCCCGGATCAGTTCCAGGACGGCCGCTTCCAGCTCGTCGGTCATGGACTCCATGACGTAGGACCCGGCGAACGGGTCGACGGTCTTGGTCACGTCGGTCTCGTAGGCGATGACCTGCTGGGTGCGCAGGGCGAGCCGGGCCGCCTTCTGCGTGGGCAGGGCGATCGCCTCGTCGTAGGAGTTGGTGTGCAGGGACTGCGTGCCGCCGAGGACCGCGCCCAGGCCCTGGAGGGCGACCCGGACGAGGTTGACCTCGGGCTGCTGCGCGGTGAGCTGGACACCCGCGGTCTGGGTGTGGAAGCGCAGCATCTGCGACTTGGGGTTCTCGGCCTTGAACTCGTCGCGCATGATGCGCGCCCAGATGCGGCGGGCGGCGCGGAACTTGGCGATCTCCTCCAGCAGCGTGGTGCGGGCGACGAAGAAGAACGACAGGCGCGGTGCGAAGTCGTCGACGTCCAGGCCCGCGGCGAGCGCCGTGCGGACGTACTCCTTGGCGTTGGCGAGCGTGAACGCGATCTCCTGCGCGGGCGTCGCACCGGCCTCGGCCATGTGGTACCCGGAGATGGAGATGGTGTTCCAGCGCGGCAGCTCCCGCCGGCAGTAGGCGAAGATGTCGCTGATCAGGCGCAGGGACTGCTGCGGCGGGAAGATGTAGGTGCCGCGGGCGATGTACTCCTTGAGCACGTCGTTCTGGATCGTGCCGGTCAACCGGTCGCCCGCCACGCCCTGTTCGGCCGCGACCAGCTGGTAGAGAAGGAGCAGCGTCGAGGCGGGGGCGTTGATCGTCATCGACGTCGACACCTTGTCCAGCGGCAGCCCCTGGAACAGCGTCCGCATGTCCTCGATCGAGTCGATCGCCACGCCGACCTTGCCCACCTCGCCGCGGGCGATGGCCTCGTCGGAGTCGTAGCCCATCTGCGTCGGCAGGTCGAAGGCGACACTCAGGCCGCCCGTCCCGGCGCGGACCAGCTCGTGGTAGCGCTCGTTGGACTCCTTGGCGGTGCCGAACCCGGCGTACTGCCGCATCGTCCACGGCCGACCGGTGTACATCGACGGGTACACGCCCCGCGTGAACGGGAACCGCCCCGGTGCGCCCAGTGCGGCGTCCGGGCCGGAGTCCGCCGGTGCCCAGCCGTCGTAGACCGGCTGGATCGGCAGTCCGGACTCGCTCCGTGCAACGGATTCCACGCCTGACCTCTCTCTGGTACTCGATCTCAGTACAACGGTACTCAGTACCGTTGTACGGGGCAAGTGGTCTCCGGGTGCCGGAACAGGGAAGGATGGGCGGTCATGAGCAAGACACCCACGCGGATCCGGCTGGCCGACGCCGCCTTCGCCCTCTTCGACGAGCGCGGATACGAGCAGACGACCGTCGACGACATCGCGGAACGGGCCGGAGTGGGACGCACGACGTTCTTCCGCCACTACCGGTCGAAGGAAGCGGTGATCTTCCCCGACCACGACCGGCTGCTGGAGCTCATCAGGGACCGGCTGGCGACCTCCAGCAACAGCACCGCCCTGGTCGCCGTGTCGGACGCGGTGCGCCTGGTCCTGCTCCACTACATCGAGGAGGGGGACCTCGCGCGGCGGCGCTACGCGCTCACCAGCAAGGTCGCGGTCCTGCGCGACCGGGAGATCGCCAGTGTGGCCCGCTACCAGCGGCTGTTTCGCGAATTCATCGCGGACTGGATGGGTGACCCGACGGCGACGGCGTCACTGCGGGCAGAACTGATGGCCGCGGCCGTCGTCGCGGCACACAACCACGTGCTGCGGCGGTGGCTGCGTGGCGAGTCCCGCGACGCCGTCGAAGAAGTCGACGAGGCGATGCGCGAGGTGCTCGCCCTCTTCCCGGCGCCCGCGGGGTCCTCGGGCCGCGCGGCGGGCCAGGACGGCGGCACCACCGTCGTCGCCTTCCGCACCGGGCAGGACCTGGACGCGCTGCTCCCGTCGCTGCGGCGGTTCATCGAAGGCACCCCGGGCGGCTGAGTACCGCGCCCGGAACGGTCCCCGCCCGTCAGGGCGCTCCGTGGGACGTGTCCGTGCGCGCCCGGCGGCGGAAACCGAGGGGTGTCTCCGTGGTGCGGTGGCGGAAGAAGCGGGTGAAGACCGTCGTGCTGGAGAAACCGAGCCGGTCCGCGATCGCGGACGCCGGCAGGTGTGTGTGCAGCAGCAGCCGCTTGGCCTCCAGGACCAGCCGGTCGTCGATGAACGCCTTGGCCCCGCGCCCGACCGCCGCGTTCGTGGCCCGGGTCAGCGAGCGCACGCTGTAGCCGAGCCGGGCCGCGTACGCCTCGACCTGGTGGTCACGGGTGAAGTCCTGCTCGACCGCGTCGCGGAAGCGGCGGAAGGACGCGTCGCCCGCATGCCTGCGCTGCCCGCCCGGCAGGTTCGCCAGGCGCAGCACGAGGACGGCCAGGAGATGCCGGACGAGTGCGACATGCACCTCCAGCGGCAGGTCGCGCAACTGGTGGTACTCGCTCTCCAACTGCTCCAGCGTCCGCTCCAGGGGCCGTGCGGCCTCGGGCGCGGGGGACATCGGCAGCCGCCAGGCCCTGCGGTCCAGATGCGCCCCGGCGACGGTGGCCGCATCGAGGAAGCTCGCCTGGAACAGGACCACCGAGGTGTCCGCGTCGGCCGCCCCGCCGCCGCTCTGGCCGGGGAACCGGACGAACTGGCCGGGCCGGACCCACAGCCAACTCCCGGCCGGCACCGCGCAGTCGGTGGTGTCCACCACGCAACGCAGCAGCCCCGAGCGCACGGCCAGCAGCAGGTGGAACTCCAGCCGTACGGGCGCGTCGGCCGCCACCCCCAGACGCCCGATCCGAGTGAGCAGCCCGGGCAGGCCGGTCACCTCCACGCCGGGCGGACCGCCAGGAGTGGTGGGGAAGGGGAAGGCGACGGGGCCGCGATCCTGTCCGTTTCTGCTCATCGCGTGCCCGAGTCTATCGCCGACGCCCGCCAAGGCATCCCTAGCGTGAACTGTGCAAGGGCCGGGGAACGGGCACGGTGGTGACCGCTTGCCCCAGCCCGGGTGACTGATTCTGCGCACGTGCAACCGGGCCGTGCGCCGAGCGGAGGAGGAACGGCGGATGCGGCTGATCGTGGGAATGACCGGGGCGACCGGGGCCGTGCTCGGAGTGCGGCTGCTGGAGCGGCTCGCCGCCGACCCGCAGATCGAGACCCACCTGGTGATCAGCCGCTGGGCGCGCGCGACGATCGAGCTGGAGACGGACCGCACCGTCGGCGAGGTGAGCGCGCTGGCCGACGTCGTCCACCGTCCGGGGGACCAGGGAGCGCCCTTGTCCTCCGGGTCCTTCCGCACCGACGGCATGGTGATCGTGCCGTGCAGCATGAAGACGCTGGCGGGGATCCGCGCGGGCCACGCCGACGGGCTCGTGGGGCGCGCGGCGGACGTCGTGCTCAAGGAGGGCCGGCCTCTCGTCCTGGTCCCGCGCGAGACACCGCTCAACGAGATCCACCTGGAGAACATGCTCGCCCTCGCCCGGACGGGCGTACGCATCGTTCCTCCGATGCCCGCCTTCTACAACCGTCCGCGCACCATCGACGACCTCGTCGACCACCTGGTGGTACGCGTCCTCGACCAGCTCGGCGTCGAGACAGCGCATCAGGGGCGATGGACCGGGATGCGGCCCGCGCGGGCCGAGCGGACCGCCGGCCCCACGCGCACCGCCTGACCGGCCAAGACGCACCGAACGGCAGACGCGAGCCGGAGCCGGCCGGCAGACACGAGCCGGCCGGCAAAGACGCACCGACCGAACAAGACGCACCGACCGAACAAGACGCACCGACCGGACAAGACGAACAGGAGCACGACCGAACCATGACCCCGTCCACCCCCGACCGGCATCCGGTCACCCGCCTCCCCGCCCCCCACGGCAGCCATGACCTCGGACCGACCGCCCTGGACACCGACCCCGCCCCCGCCCCCGCGCTCGACTTCCGGGCCTTCGTCGAGCGGCTGCTGGCCGACGGCGATGCGGTGGAGGTCGTACGGAGCGTCGATCCGCACCTCGAAGTGGGTGCCGTGACCCGCCGTGCGTACGAGACGGGCGCCCCCGCCCCCTTGTTCACCTCGCTCACCGGCACCGCCCCCGGCCACCGCGTCCTGGGTGCTCCGGCCGGACTCGGTGACCCGCGTTCGGGCGCCGCCCACGCACGGCTCGCCGCACATGTCGGGCTGCCCCGTACCGCCGGGCCGCGCCGGATCGTGGAGCACCTCGTCGCCGCCAAGCAGGCGGACCCCGTCCCGCCCGTCGAGGTCACCACCGGCCCGTGCAAGCAGAACGTCCGCACCGGCGACGCCGTCGACCTGGAGGCCTTCCCCGTTCCCCTGCTCCACCAGGAGGACGGCGGGCGGTACTTCGGCACGTACGGCTTCCACGTGGTCCGTACCCCGGACGGGTCGTGGACGAGCTGGTCGGTGGCCCGCACCATGCTGCACGACCGCAGGACCCTGGTCGGTCCCGCCATGCCGCAGCAACACGTCGGAATGATCCGGGAGACGTGGCGCGAGAGGGGGCAGCACACACCCTGGGCGATGGTCCTCGGTGCGCCGCCCGCGGCGCTCGCCGCCGCGGGGATGCCGCTGCCGGCACACGTCGACGAGGACGGCTATGTCGGCGCGCTCACCGGGCGGCCCGTCGAGGTGGTCCGCGCCGAGACGAACGGGCTGCACGTGCCCGCGAACGCCGAGATCGTCCTGGAGGGCTACCTCAGCAGCGACGAGACCGCCGACGAGGGGCCGATGGGGGAGTACCACGGGTACTCCTTCCCGGACGGCAGGAAGCAGCCCGTCTTCCACGTCGAGGCCGTCACCTACCGCGACGATCCGATCCTGCCGGTCTGCGCGGCCGGGGTGCCGCCGGAGGAGAACCACACGATCTGGGGCACCATGATCGCGGCAGCCGCCCTCGACGCGCTGCGCGCCGCGGGGCTGCCGGTCACCCTGGCCTGGTGCCCGTACGAGGCCGCCACCTGCTGGCTCGCTGTGTCCCTCGACCGCGCCCGGCGCGTCCGACTTGGCTTGGAACGCGCGGAGTTGATCCGGGCGATCGCCGACGTGCTGTTCGCCTCGCACGCCGGCTGGCTCGTGCCCAAGGTGATCGTCGTCGACGACGACATCGACGTCACCGACATCCGGCAGGTCGTCTGGGCCCTGGCGACGCGCGGCCACCCCGACACCGGCCACCACACCTTCCCCGAGGCCCCGGGCATTCCGATGGTCCCCTACCTCACCCCCGAGGAGGCCGGCGCCGCCCGGGGCGGCAAGTCGGTGACGGACTGCCTGCTGCCGGACACCTTCCGGGGCACCACCGCCTCCTTCCGCACGTCCTACCCCCGCGACCTGCGGGAGCACGTCCTGGCGAACTGGACCGGCTACGGCTACAGCGCCTGACGGGCCGGACCGGGCCGGGCGAGGACGGGACGAGGCAGGGGGGACAGGGGGGAGGGGCGGGGCGCAGGCGGGGCGGAGCAGGCAGCCCCGCCCGGCTCACCCGACGGCGGCGCGGCGGCGGCGTCCCGGGTCGGCCAGTACGTCCGCGTGGTAGCCCGTGTCCTCGGGGTTGAGGTCGGTGCCCGGCGCCACGATGCGGTCGATGCGGTCCAGCACGGCGGGCTCCAGGACGATGTCCGCGGCGCTCAGATGGTCGCGCAGGTGCGCGGCCGTACGGGGGCCGATGATCGCCGCGGTGACGGCGGGGTGCGTGGTGACGAACGCCAGCGCCAGCTGGATCAGCGTCAGGCCCGCCTCGTCGGCCGTGCGGGCGAGTTCGGTGGCGGCGTCGAGCTTGGCCTGGTTGCCCGGAACGTCGAGGTCGTAGTGGGAGAGCGTGGTACGGAAGGGCATCGTCCGGGTGCGGTGGCTGGACGGGCCGGCCGCGTCGCGGCGCCAGCGGCCGGAGAGCCACCCCCCGGCCAGCGGGCTCCAGGCCAGCACGCCCATCCGGTACGTCTCACAGGTGGGCAGCACATCACCCTCCACGCCCCGGGCCAGGAGCGAGTACGGCGGCTGTTCGCACACGAAGCGCTCGCTGCTGCGCCGTTCGGCGGTCCACTGTGCCCGCACGATCGCCGAGGGCGCGAACGTCGAGGACCCCGCGTAGCGGATCTTGCCCGCGCGGACGAGGTCGGAGAGCGCGCCCAGGGTCTCGTCGAGGTCGGTGGCGGGGTCGGGCCGGTGCACCTGGTACAGGTCGATGTGATCGGTGCCCAGGCGGCGCAGGCTCTCCTCGCAGGCCCGCACGATCCAGCGCCGCGAGGCACCGCGCTGGTTGGGGCCGGGGCCCATCGGGCTCGACACCTTGGTCGCCAGGACGACCTCGTCGCGCCGTCCGGCGATCGCCTTCCCGACGATGGTCTCGGACTCGCCGTCCGCGTACACGTCGGCCGTGTCGATGATGTTGACGCCGGCGTCGAGCGCCGTGCGGATGATGCCGACCGAGTCGTCGTGATCGGGGTTTCCCCACTTCCCGAACATCATCGCGCCCAGACAGAGCGTGCTGACCTGGACTCCTGTACTACCCAGCGTGCGGTACCGCATGGCGTGGGCGCCCCTTCCGTGGTCGCGGCGGTGCGACGGACGGACGGCGGCGAGCTGCTACCGTCCGGGTCAAGCGGAGCCGGGTCCGCTTGGCCGCCACCGTAAGCGGAGTCGGCTCCGCATAGCAAGCCGACCGCATAGCAAGCCGACCGCACAGCAAGCCGACCGCTCAGCGAAACCGATCGCACAGCAAACCGGCCGCACAGCAAGCCGAGAGGAAGAACCGCATGCCTGATCCGTCCGGCCGCCCCGTCCGGGCCGACGCGCGGGCCAACGAGGACAAGCTGCTCGCCGCCGCCGCCCTGGTGTTCGCGCGGGACGGCGCCGCCGCGACCCTGAAGCAGATCGCCAAGGACGCGGGCGTCGGCATCGCCACCTTGTACCGGCGCTTCCCCACCCGCGAGCAACTAGTCGACGCCACCTACCGCTACGAGACGGCCCGGCTCGGCGCCCGGACCTCCCCCCTCCTGCGCGAACTGCCCGCCGACCGGGCCCTTCGGGTGTGGATGTCCGAGGTGCTGGACTACCTGGCCGCCAAGCACGGCATGGCGGACACGCTCAAGACACTCCTGCGGGACGACGAGCGGCTGGGATCGCAGACGCGCGAGCAACTGACCGGCGCGGTCGAGGAGTTCCGCCTCGCCGCCGTCGCCCAGGGGGTCATCCGAGCGGACGTGTCCGCGCCCGACATCCTCATGTCCCTGGCGGGTGTCACCCTCGTGGCCGGGGCCGTCCCCCAGCGAGCCCAGGCCGAGCGACTGCTTGACCTGCTCATGGACGGCATCACCCGCCCGGACAGATGGGGTGGGAGGGACTGATCCCTGACGCTTCGGCAGCACCCTCCCGCCGCCTCCGCGGCGACCTCGGCCTGACCCGTCCTCGCCCGGCACCTCCTCACGTTCCAGGGCGTCGACCGCTGCCGACGGGTCGACGGTGCCCGCGCCCGAGAACGGGCGACCAGCCGTCACCATGGGGTAGGCCGTCGTGACCAGCCGCGCCCGCACCTGCGCGGGCGCCGGCGGTCGGCCGGGCGCCCCCGCACCCCCGAACTCGAAGGAGAAACATGAACGACGCGACCGTCTTCCGCACCGGCCCCCTCCGCTTCGCCACCGCCGAACGCTTCGCCCCGCCCCGACCCGTGCCCGGCGGCGGGGCGGCCGTGCCGGACGGCGCCATCTGCCCGCAGCCGCCGTCCCGGCTCGACGCCGTGATGGGCCCGCCCCACGACCGCCGCCCGCAGGGCGAGGACTGCCTCCACCTGACGGTCACCTCCCCGGCCGCCCCCGCGTCGGAGACCGGGAACGCCGGTGCGGCCGGGAACGCCCGCGAGGCCGGTCGCCCGGTGCTGCTGTGGTTCCACGGCGGCGGCTTCAGCAGCGGGGCCGGCATCCTCGACTGGTACGACGGCGGTTCGCTCGCCGCGGAGCAGGACGTGGTCGTCGTCAGCGCCGGCTACCGGCTCGGTGCGCTCGGGTACCTCGTCCTCGACGGCGTCAGCGAGGGCAACCTCGGCCTGCGCGACCAACTGGAGGCGCTGCGCTGGACGCGTGACAACATCGCACGGTACGGCGGCGACCCCCGCAACATCACGCTCGTCGGCCAGTCGGCCGGCGCCGTGTCCATCCTGCTGCTCATGCGGATGCCCGAGGCGCGCGGCCTGTTCCGCCGGGCGGTGCTGCAGAGCGCGCCGCTGTCCCTCGCGACCCGTCCGCGCGCCGAGGCACGTGAGATCGGCCGGATCTTCGCCGCCCGCCTCGGCGGTGATCCCCGCACCGCCCCGCCCGCCGACCTGCTGGCCGCCCAGGCCCGTACCGCCGCCGAGCAGCAGCGTCGTACCGGCAGCTTCCTGGTGCCGCCGTTCGGCCCGGTCGAAGGCACCGACCCGCTCCCCGGCGAGGGCACACCACTCACCTTCGACGACGGCGCCCCGGACGTGCTGTACGGCTGGAACGCCGACGACATGTCAGCGTTCCCCGAAGGCCCCCGGGACACGGGAGGCACCGCGGAACGCACCCGGCGCACCTACGAGGAACCGCTGAGCGCCCTGCGCGCGGAACTGGAACGGGCCGGCGCCCGCGTCCACGGTTACCGCCTCGACTGGCGCCCGCCGGGCTCCCCCTACGGCGCCACCCACTGCGTGGAGATCCCCCTGCTGCTCGGGGCGGCGGACGCCTGGCGGGACGCGCCGATGCTGGGCCGGCTCGACTGGACGGAGGTGGACGCCCTGGGCCGGGGCGTGCGCGAGGCCTGGGCCTCCTTCGCCCGCACGGGCGACCCGGGCCCCCTGCCGGCGCCCCTCACGGCGCTCGCTCGCTGACGCCTCAGCGGCTGGTGGCGAAGTCCTGCGTCCAGTAGGCGCCGGGCTGGGCCAGCCCGACACCGATCTCCTTGAAGGAGCAGTTGAGGATGTTGGCCTTGTGGCCGGGGCTCGCCATCCAGGCCGCCATGACCTGCTCCGGGGTGGAGTAACCGTAGGCGACGTTCTCGCCGTAGGTGCTCCAGACGTAGCCCGCACGGGTGATGCGGTCGCCCGGGGCGGACCCGTCGGAGCCGGTGTGCGACATGTTCTGGTGGGCCGCCATGTCCTCGCTGTGCGCCTGGGCCGCCTCGGCCAGCGTCGGGTTGGCGGTCAGGGCTGAGCAACCGGCCTGCGCGCGCTGGGCGTTGACCAGTTCCAGAACGCGGGCGACGACAGCCGTGGACGCGGTCGCACCCGTCTGCGGGCTGCTGGAGGCCACCGGGGCAGGGGCGGTGGAGGCGGCGGTGGCCGGGGTGGTGTGCGGGCGCACGGGGGCACTCGCGGCGGCGGTCGAGGGGGTCGCGGGGGCGGTGGCCTTCCGCACGGCGCTGGAGGAGAGCGGCTTGACGGCGTGCCGGGCCGGGGTGCTCCGCGGGCGCGGCGGAGCAGTGGTCCTCGCACTCCTGGTGCCGGGCGCGGTCACGGTGGGCCGGGGAGTACTCGTGCGGGCGGACGCGGTCGGTGACGCGGCCGGGGTCGGCTCGCCGCTTCCGGCGCGGGCGCCGGAGTCGTCCCACGCCGCGGGGTTCCACTGGACCGGGGTCGTCCGCCTGGCCACGCCGTGCGACGGGTGTGACCCGCTGCCCGGCCAGCCACCGCAGGCCAGAGCGGCGGACGGGATGCCGACGGCGCCGACGGCTACGGCGGCTATGGCTATCCGCCGGTGATGCTGATGCTTGCGGTGCTTGCCCATGCGTGACCTCACTCGGTAGTCGCCGAGCGCCCTTCAACCGGGCGGCTCTTCGGGAGTCCGTCCTGTGAACTGCGGCGATGCCTGCGGTTCGTCATCTTGGGACGGCGGCGAGCGGGACCGCAAAGGGCCTCACTACTACCGAGCCTCGTAGGCCGGAGCGGTCTTGCGGCGCCGAGGGGAACGTGCTTGATCACGTGTGTCCGGCCTGCGCGATGGGCTGGCCGTGCGTCAGAAGCTCGGCGGCGGCGGGCGAGAGGGCGCGAGGGTGCCCGGCTGCGGAGCGTCACCCCGCCTGCCGCCCGGCGTGCCCTCACCAAGCCGGACAAGTCCCCCATGTCGGCAGAGCGGCACCTACTATCGGCGGGGCCTAATACCGTAATGCGCTGTGACTGATGTCACGGCGTGGCGGTCGGCCGCAGACGTACGGGGATCGTCTGGTGCCCGTTGCTGATGAGTGAGGGAAGCGGTGGCAACTGGTCGACCGGAGCGGCGAGTCGGATGTCGGGGAACCGGTCGAAGAGCAGCCGCAGCGCGGTGGTGACCTCCAGCCGCGCCAGCGGGGCACCGAGGCAGAAGTGCACGCCGTATCCGAAGGCCATGTGGTCCTTGGCCGGCCGGGTGACGTCGAAGCGGTCGGCGCTGGCGCCGTGCCAGCCGGGGTGGCGGTTGGCGGCGGCGTAGGAGGTGAGGATGGCGTCGCCCCGCGGGATGACCTGTCCGTCGGGCAGGGGAATGTCCCGCACGGCGTAGCGCAGCGGGAGGTGCTTGACGGCGGGTTCGTGCCGCAGCGTCTCCTCGACGACGTCGGACCAGTCCGCGTGGCCGGCCCGGACCAGGGCGAGTTGGGCGGGGTCGGAGAGCAGGGCGGTGACCGCCTGGTCGATGACATTGACGGTGGTCTCGTACCCGGCGGAGATCATCAGCAGCAGGGTGTCGCGCAGTTCGGTGCCGGACAGGCCGTCGCCGTCGCCCTCCTCGTCGCGGGCGGCGACCAGGAGAGAGGTCATGTCGTCGCCGGGCTCGGCCCGCTTGACGGCGATCAGCCGGTCCAGAGCCTGGAAGACGGCGGCCGTGTTCGCGAGGGCCTGCTCGGTGGTGAGGGTGGTGTCGAAGATGCCGTCGACCATGGTGCGAAACCCGTCGCGCTGGCCCTCGGGCACGCCCATGAGGCGGCTGATCACGGTGATCGGCAGCGGGTGGGCGAGGCGTGCGCGCAGGTCGACGCCGTCCGCGGCGGGCAGAGCGGAGAGCGCGTCGAGGAGGGCGCTGACCGTCGCCTCGACGGTGGGGCGCAGGGCTTCGACGCGGCGGGCACTGAAGGCGGGCGCGATCATACGGCGCAGCCGGCGGTGTTCGTCGCCGTAGGCGGTGAACATGTTGTCCGCCGTGATCCAGAGGGCGAGCGGCCAGGTGGAGACGGTCGCCGCGTAGGCGGGCCAGTGCTTGACGGCGTCCTTGGAGACGTCGGGGCTGGTCAACAGGCGTTTGAGGACGGCGGGGTCGGTCACGGCCCACGCGGTCACCCCGAGGATGTCCACGCGCGCGGCGGCCCCGCGGGCGCGTAACGCCCGCATCTCGGCGTGGTGGTCGGCGCCGGTGGGGTCGAGGACGATCAGGGGCTGCTGCTCGTTCACGGAGTGTCTCCTTCTGCGGGTGGGGGCGGCTCGCTTCCACAGACGGGTGTGCGAGGGTGCAGCGGACTTCGTTCTCCGGGCCGCCTTGTAGGTTAGGGCGATCGGCCCGTCAGTGACAGGGTGCCGCCGGTGCCGCGCGGGGCGGCGGGGCTCCCGAGAGCGGGAGGGGCTCGGCACGATGCCGCGCCCCCGCTGTACGAACCGGGCCCGCCTCAGGGGCTCAGGAGCTCGGTGGCTCGGGGACCGAGGGGGGGCTCGGGTGTTCAAGAGGTGGTGCCGGCGTGCCCGCCTCTCCGCCCGCATCCCGCGTGCGCGAACCGCAGGGGGGCGGCCGGTGGGAGCGGGCTCGGCGTTCCCGCCCCCGGTACGGCGCTGAACGCCTCGATCACGTAGGCGGCGAAGCGGCGGGAGGCCGTGAGCCGGGTGGCGAGCGGCGCGTCCTGGACGCCCCGGTGGGCCATGAGCATCAGGACCAGGTCGTCGACGACGAAGCCGGGACGCAGCCGGCCGGCCTCCTGGGCGCGGCGGGCCAGGACGGTGACCGCGCGCAGGGACCGCTCCTGGTCGGCGGTGAAGTCCAGGATCTCGGGGAAGGCCGTCATGAAGGCGTCCGCGAACCCCCGGCTGTGCGCGTGCAGTTCGCAGATCCGCTCGACCATGCCCCGGAAGCCGTGCCACGGGTCCGTGTCCGCGAGGGCGTCGTCGACGGCGGCACGACAGGCCTGCCGCTGCTCGGCGAAGGTCTGCACGAGCAGGGCCTGCTTGGTCGGGAAGTGCCGGTACAGCGTGGCGGGGCCGACGCCTGCCCGGCGGGCGACCTCGCGCACGGGCGCGCCCAGCCCGTCCTCGCCGAACACCGCGCGGGCGGCGTCGAGGATGCGGGCCCGGTTGTCGCGGACGTCGGAGCGCACGGACTGAGGCAAACGGCTGGTCATCGCTCTCACTTTAGCCAAACGAGCCGGGGCGTCCCATACGGTCCGATGGCGGCGGTCGGTGACGGCCGGGCGGTGGCGCCGCCCCGTCCCGGCAGCCTTCCGGTGATGCCCCGGACCGCGTGTCCCGGCTCGCCGCACCCGGCCGCGCCGAACGTGTGCCGCGGCTGTGATCCGTCCGTTCACCGAAGTGAGGAGCAGCGATGAAAGCCGTCGTGATCAGGGAGTTCGGAGATCCTGATGGTCTGGAGGTCGTCGACGTGCCCGCGCCCGGCGCCGGCCCGGGGCAGGTGCTGATCGCCACGGAGGCGATGGGGGTGGGCGGCGTGGACGCCGTGATCCGCCGGGGCGTGCTCGCCGCGTACGGCTTCCGGGAGGGCCATCTCCTCGGCAGCGAGGTGGCGGGACGCGTCGTCGCGGTGGGGGAGGGCGTGGACGCCTCGTGGACCGGGCGGCGAGTGTGGGCTTTCACCGGCCTGTCCGGGGGGTACGCCGAGCAGGCCGTCGCCGCGGTCGAGGACGTCCTTCCGCTGCCCGAAGGACTGACCTGCGCCGACGCGGTGACGCTCGGCGGTTCCGGCGTGGTCGCCCACTTCGCCCTCGACCGAGCGCGTCTCGCGCCCGGCGAGACGGTGCTCGTGCGCGGCGCGGCGGGCAGCATCGGAGTCGCGGCGGTCCAGCTCGCGGCCGGGAGTGGTGCGGGCGCGGTGGCGGTCACCACCTCATCGGTGGAGCGTGGTGCCCGCCTGCGGGACCTGGGCGCGACCCACGTCCTCGACCGCTCGGGGGAGGGCGGTCCGCAGACACCCTCGGGCTTCGACGTGGTCATCGACGTCGTGGGGGGTCCCCAGCTCCCCCGGTTCCTGACGAGGCTCAACTCCAACGGGCGGTACGTGGCCCTCGGCGTGGTCGGCGGTCCGCCGCCGGCGGACTTCGGCATCCGCTTGATGGACGCCTTCCGCAAGTCCCTGTCGTTCGCCGCCTTCAGCCTCGACACCGTGCCCGGCCCCGACCGGCAGGCCGTGCGGTCCTCCCAGTTCGCCGCTGCCGCGCGCGGGGACCTGCGCACGGCCGTGCACGAGGTGCTGCCGTTGGACCAGGCGGCGTCGGCCCACCGGGCGATGGACGCGGGCGAGGTGTTCGGCAGGATCGTGCTGGTCCCCTGAACGCGGCAGCGTTTCCGGTAGGTGAGCCCGGAGCAGCCGCAGGGGTGACCGGCGCCGTGCGCCGCGTGCCGCGCCCCGCCGGACCGCCTACGGGTCCGGAGCGCCGGGTCAGGGCCGCCCGGCCGGTCTCACGGCCGAGGTGACGACCACACGGCGGCCACCGAGGACGTGGACGCGGGAGACGGCGTCGGTGAAACCGTTCGCGGCGGCCCAGGCACAGGCCTCCTCGGCGCTGCGTGGCAGCGGGACGTCCGCCGCCAGCAGCGCGCGGAAGCGTGCCGACGGCCGGAAGTGCGTGGCCGACGGCAGGGTGAACCCCACCCGGCCCCCCGGGCGCAGTGCGCGCCGCCAGTCGGCCACCGCCCGGCCGCCCAGGAAGTGCAGCGAGGAGGCGCACAGGACGACGTCGAGACAGTGGTCGGCGACCGGCAGCGGCACGGCGTCCGCGAGACGCCAGTCGATCGCCGACCTCCGCACCCCCGACGACGCGGCACGTGCCCGGCCCGTCTCGATCATGCGGGGCGACACGTCGACGGCGAGGACGGGTGGTGCGTCCGCAGGGCGGTGACGCGCGAGGAGCAGGGACACGGCGCCCGCGCCGCAGGCCACGTCGGCCACGGCGGCCGTCGGGCCCGGACCGGTCAGGGCCAGCAGGGCCCGCGCGACCTCCTCGTGGTGCTCGTGGTCGTAAGCGGGGGCGAGTTCGTCGAAGACCCCGGCCAGGGCGGCGCTCTGCGTCACCGGGCGATCCTACGCACCCGCCGCGCGCCCAGGGCGTCGACGTACACTCACCGGCATGGCATGCCGCATCAGTGAGCTGGTCATCGACTGCGCCGACCCAGAACGGCTCGCCGCCTTCTGGAGCGACGTCCTCGGTTATGTCGAACTCGGCCGGGAGGACGACGGCAGCATCGAGATCGGGCCGCCGGGCACCGGTTTCGGGGGCCCGCTGCCCGTCCTGGTCCTGAGCCCCAGCAGCGACCCGCGGCCCGAGAAGCTTCGGCTGCACCTGGACGTCAACGCCACCGACCGCGACCAGGAGGCCGAGCTGGAGCGGCTGCTCGCTCTCGGCGCCAGACCCGCCGACGTCGGCCAGACCGGCACCGAGAACTGGCACGTCCTGTGCGACCCGGAAGGCAACGAGTTCTGCCTTCTGCACACCCGGCTCAAGCCCCTCTGATCACATGTGTGCCGGCACCGGGCCGCCCGGCCGCGCCGCCTGGCGCAGCACCGCCACCCCGTACGGGGGCAGGGCGAGCACGCCGCCGTCGGTGCGACCGGTGAGTACTTCGCCGCTCACGCCGGGCAGCGCGACGGCCTCGTCACCGCGGTTGACCAGGAACACGTAGCGGTTGTCCGCGTCACGGCGTACGGCCTGCTCGACCACGCCCCGCGCGTGCTCGGGCAGTTCGCTGCTCACCCCGGCCGGGGCGAGGAGCGCGGGCAGCAGCCCGGCGAGGCCCTGGGCGCCGAGTCGCGTCGACACGTAGGCGGCCGAGCCGTGGCCCGCCGTGCGGCGGGTGACCGCGGGACGGGTGGCGTAGGCGCCGGTGCGATAGCGCGCCAGCACCTCCGTGTCGCCGTCGGTGAGGGAGATCCGGTCGGTCCACAACGTGCCGGCCGGGGCGCCGTCGAGATCGAGTTCGACGCTGTCACCCTCGGGCAGCGGGCCGAACTCCTCGATGCGGATCCCCAGCAACTCCCGCAGCACGCCGGGGTAGCCGCCCAGCCAGACGTGGTCGTTCTCGTCGACCACGCCCGAGAAGTACGTGGTGACGAGGTGGCCACCGCCCTCGACGTACCGGGTGAGTTCCTTGGCGAGGGTCTGCGGCACCATGTGCAGGACGGGCGCGATCACGACGTCGTAGGCGGAGAAGTCGCTCTGCGGGACGGGGACGACGTCGGCCCGGACACCGAGGCGCAGCAGTGCCGAGTACCAGTCGAGGGCCTCACGGTGGTAGTCGAGCAGGGCGGTCGGGTGGGAGTCCTGCTCGGCCGCCCACCGCGAGTCCCAGTCGAACAGGATCGCCACGCGCGCCTTCTCCCGCTCGGTGCCGCCGACCGCGGCCAGGGACCGCAGGGTGCCGCCCAGGCCGACGACGTCGCGGAAGACGTCGCTGTCGGCGCCGGCGTGCGGCACCATCGCGGAGTGGTACTTCTCCGCGCCGGCCGCGGACTGACGCCACTGGAAGAAGCAGACCGCGTCCGCGCCGTGGGCGACGTGCAGCAGCGAGTCGCGGGCCAGCTCCCCGGGCCGCTTGGGCACGTTGACGGGTTGCCAGTTGACGGCGCCGGTGGAGTGTTCCATCAGGAACCAGGGCCGGTGGCCCGCGATGCCGCTGGTGAGGTTGGCGCAGAAGGACAGCTCGTCGCGGTCCTGCGGCCCGGGGACGACGTAGTGGTCGTTGGAGACGAAGTCCACCGCCTGCGCCCAGTCGGCGTAGTTCATGCCCTTGATGCCGCTCATCACCATGAAGTTGGTGGTGACGGGCGTGTGCGGGGTGAGTTCGCGCAGGACCTCGCGCTCGGCGAGCAGGTGGTCCTTCAACGCGTCGGAGGAGAAGCGCTTGAAGTCCAGCTGCTGGGTGGGGTTGGGGTGGGAGGCGGCCAGGCGTGGGGGCAGGATCTGGTCCCAGGCGCTGTAGTGCTGCGACCAGAACGCCGTTCCCCAGGCTTGGTTGAGGGCGTCGAGCGAGGTGTAGCGGCGGCGCAGCCAGTCGCGGAAGGCGCGGGCCGCGTCGTCGGAGTGGTCGTAGACGTTGTGGCAGCCCAGCTCGTTGTTGATGTGCCAGGCGACCAGCGCCGGGTGGTCCGCGTAGCGCGTCGCCAGTGCGCGCACCAGCCGCAGCGCGTGGGTGCGGAAGACGGGCGAAGTGGGCCGCCAGTGCTGCCGCGCGCCCGGCCACAGCGTCTCGCCGGTGGCGGTCACCGGAAGGATCTCCGGGTGCGCGGTGGTGAGCCACGGCGGCGGGGACGCGGTGGCGGTGGCCAGGTCGACGCCGACACCGGCGGCGTGCAGCAGGTCCATCACCTCGTCGAGCCAGGTGAAGTCCCAGCTGTCGGCGGTGGGTTGCAGACGGGCCCAGGAGAAGATCGCCAGCGAGACGACGTTGACGCCGGCTTCGCGCATCAGCCGGACGTCCTCCTCCCACACCTCCCGCGGCCACTGCTCGGGGTTGTAGTCCGCGCCGTAGACGAGCCGCCGGGAGCCGTCGGGGCCCACCGGGTAGGGGAAACGAGGGGGGCGGGGGGAGGTCATACAGGTCCTTTCCAGGGCCGGTGTCGCAGGGGAGGAGAAGAGTTCGGTACGCGAGGTGTCACTGCTCGACGGTGAACCCCTGCTCCTTGCCGTACGCGAGGGACTTGTCCTGCCAGGACTTCAGGCCCTCGGAGAGCTTCGTGCCGGAGACGTACGCCTTGCCGACGGTGTCGTTGAAGATCGAGTTGGCGTACACCTGGTAGGGCAGGTACTTCCAGCCGGCCGGTACGGACTTCGCGGAGTCGGCGAAGATCTTGTTGGCCTGCTGCCCGCCGAAGTACGGGAAGGGAGTGTTCT
Organism: Streptomyces sp. NPDC021356; assembly: GCF_040641015.1. Taxonomy (NCBI): domain Bacteria; kingdom Bacillati; phylum Actinomycetota; class Actinomycetes; order Kitasatosporales; family Streptomycetaceae; genus Streptomyces; species Streptomyces sp. NPDC021356. The sequence goes on from NZ_JBFACU010000013.1 coordinate 17,592, forward strand.
GGAACTCCTGGGAGTTCAGGTCCTTCACGGTGGCCGGGAACGCGCCGTTCTTGATGCGGGTCGCCACGCCGTCCCCGGAGTCGGCGTACTCGACGAAGGCGTAGGCGAGTTCCTTGTTCCTGCCGAGTTCGGGAAGGGCGAGCGAGCTGCCGCCGTTCTCGGCGGAGGTGTGCGCGCCCGCCGTCCACTGCGGCAGCGGCGCCACGCGCCAGTCACCGGCGGCGTTCTTCACGCCCGAGGCGAAGTTGGCGGGCATCCACGCACCGATCGGCAGGGTGGCGATGGTGCCGTCGCCCAGGCCCTTGTACCAGTCGTCGCTCCAGCCCGCGATGGGCGAGACGAGCTTTTCGTCGAGGAGCTTCTGCCAGGTGGCGGTGTACTTCTTCGCCCCGGCGTCGGTGAAGTCGATGCCGACCTTCGTGCCGTCGACCTTGTACGGGTGGGAGCCGGCCTGCCACAGCAGGCTGGTGGTCAGTCCGGCGTCGCCGATGTCACTGGTGATGTAGGCCTTCGGGTCCGCCTTGTGCAGCTTGCGGGCCGCTTCCACGTACTCGTCCCATGTCGCCGGCACGGCGATCTTGTACTTGTCGAAGACCTTCTTGTTGTAGAACAGAGCCATCGGCCCGGAGTCCATCGGCAGACCGTAGATGCCGTCACCGGACTTCACCGCGTTCCACGGGCCCGGCGAGTAGGACCCCTCCAGCTTGCCGGCGCCGTAGGGCCCGAGGTCGGCGACCGACTTCGTCAGCGCGTACTGGCCGAGCGCGTAGTACTCGATCTGCGCGACGTCCGGGACGCCCTTCTTCGCCGAGATGGCGTTCTGCAGGGCCTTGTACTCGTCGTTGTTGGTACCGGCGTTGACGAGCTTGACGTGGACCTTCGGGTACTTCTTCTCGAAGTCGGCGGCCACCTGCTTCAAGGTGGGCTCCCAGGCCCAGACGGTGACGGTGCCGCCCTTCTTCAGGGCGGCCTGGATGTCGGCGGCGCCCACCTGCTTCTGGCCGGAGTCCTCGCCGCCGGAACCGCAGGCGGTCGTCCCGAGGGCGAGAACGGTGACGAGACCGAGGCCGCGCAGCAGGCGGCGGGAGTGCTTGGGCATGACGGTACTTCCACTTCGACGTGGTTCGACAGGACGGGCGGGGGAGAGGCCGACGAGGGCGGGCGGCGACGGGGGCGGGGAGGACGCTCGCGCCCGGCTGCTACTCCTTGACGCTTCCGGCGGCGAGACCGGACTGCCAGTACTTCTGGAGCAGCAGGAAGGCGGCGATCAGCGGCACGATGGTGAGCAGCGAGCCGGTGACGACCAGGTTGAACACCGCCTCGCCGCCGGCCGTGGCCGCCTGCTTGTTCCAGGCGTCGAGGCCGAGGGTGAGCGGGTACCAGTCGGGGTCCTTCAGCATGATCAGCGGCAGGAAGTAGTTGTTCCAGGTGGCGACCGTGGTGAACAGCAGCACCGTCACCGTGCCGGGGGCGAGCAGCGGCAGGGCGACCCGGAAGAAGGTGCGCAGCTCGCCCGCGCCGTCGATGCGGGCGGCCTCCATCAGCTCCGTGGGGATCGCCTCGGCCGCGAACACCCACATCAGGTAGAGGCCGAACGGCGAGATCAGTGAGGGGAGGACGACGGCCCACGGGGTGTCGGTCAGGCCCATCTTGCTGAACATCAGGAAGGTCGGGACGGCGAGGGCCGTGGTGGGCACGGCGACCGCGCCGATGACGACGGCGAACACACCGCGCCTGCCGGGGAAGTCGAACTTGGCGAGGGCGTAGCCGCCGAGGACGGCGAGGAACGTGGCGCCCCCCGCGCCCAGCACCACGTACAGCAGGGTGTTCAGCAGCCAGCGGCCGAAGACGCCGTCCTGGTACGTGAACGTCTCGCGGACGTTGTCCCACAGGGCGAAGTCGTGGTCGAACCAGAGCCCGAAGGAACGGGCCAGCCCTGCCTGGGACTTCGTGGCGCTGATCACCAGCCACAGCAGCGGCAGCAGGCTGTAGACCAGGACGACGCCGGTGAGCAGGGTCAGCGGGACGCTGCGCTTCGGGCGGCCCGGGGTGTGCGGGCGCCGGGCCGGTGTCCGCAGGCGCGGTGCGGTCGCGGGCCGGGGCGCGGCGGCGGTGCGCGGGGCGCCGGTGGTGCTGCTCGTCATCGGGCTCACGCTCCCTTGCGCATGCCGCGCAGCTGGACGACGTAGGCGACGATCATGGTGAGCACGCCCATGACGATGGCGACCGTCGCCGAGTAGTTGTGCTGCTGGCCCGAGAAGGACAGCGAGTACGTGTAGTAGTTGGGGGTGTAGTCGGTGGTGATCGCGTTGGGTGCGAGCTTCTGGAGGATGGCGGGCTCGTTGAAGAGCTGGAAGCTGCCGATGATCGAGAAGATCGTGGCGATGACCAGGGCGCCGCGGATCGCCGGGAGCTTGATCGCCGTGATGACCCGCCACTGACCGGCGCCGTCGATCTGAGCTGCTTCGTACAGCGAGTGCGGGATCACGCGCAGCGCGGAGTAGAAGATGAGCATGTTGTAGCCCACGAACTCCCAGGTGACGATGTTGCCGATCGACGCCAGGACCAGGCCGGAGGAGAGCGGGTCGGGCAGGTGCGTGCCGAGCGCGTCGCCGATGTCACCGACCAGGCCGAAACGCGGCCCGTACATGAAGCCCCACATCAGGGTCGCGACGACGGCGGGCACCGCGTACGGCAGGAACACCGATATCCGGAAGAAGTCCTTGCCGTAGAGGCGGCCGCTGTCGATGGCGAGCGCGACGAACAGGGCGATACCCAGCATGATCGGCACCTGGACGAGCAGGAACAGGCCGACGCGGGCGACGCCCTCCCAGAACTGGCCGTCCTGGAGGGCCTGCTGGTAGTTGTCGAGCCCCACGAACCGGGTGCCGCCGATGAGTTGGGTCCGGAAGAGGCTCAGGTAGAGGGAGTAACCCAGGGGCGCCAGGAAGACCAGTGCGAAGACCAGCACGAAGGGGCCGATGAACCCCCATCCCGTCCAGGCGCGGCGCGCCCGCCGTAGGGGTGGTCCGGCCGGGCGGACCCCTGCGGTCGCCGGCGCCTGCAGCGTGGTCATCTCGCGTCCCTCGCTCGTGCTTCGCCCAAGTGGAGCCAGAGTTCACGCACGCGTCCCGGGCCGGGGGAGTGGTCGACCATGCCGCCGGACAGGCGACATGTTTACGTAAACATCCGGTGGCGGCATGTTTACACCGCCGCCGGACGGACGGTCAAGGGTCGTCGGCGAAAGGAGGGCGGCGGACGGCGGAGCGGGAAGACGGAGCAGGTGGGGGGCCGGGAGGGCGGAGAGCACCCGGGGGCCGAGGCGGGTGCGGAGGCGAGGAGCCGGGGGGCGCACACCGGGCCGATCTCGACGCGCGCGAGGGCGGGACGCGGCACCGTCCGAACCCGCACCCGGGCCCACTCCGGGCTGTCCCGTGCCTGCACGCCACTGCGGCCGCACTCCGCGCACGCCGGGCTGTCCCGTGCCCGCACGCCACTGCGGCCGCTTCCCGCCCACTCCGGGCTGCCCCGAGTTCCGCACGGCGCCACGGCGGGTACCGGCCGCGCCGCCCGCGCCCGCCCGGCACCGAGCGACGCCGTGCCGCCGCCCCGCCCGTCAATGCTTGCCGGCGAGTTCCCCGCTGAGCCTGCCGTGCAGGTGTGCGCTGGAGTCGTTCAGGCCGATGATCTCGACGCTCTTGCCGCGCTGGGCGTACTTCGTCTCGATGGCGTCGAGGGCGGCGACGGAGGAGGCGTCCCAGACGTGGGTGCCGGTGAGGTCGATGACGACCTTCCCGGGGTCACCGGTGTAGTCGAACTGTGTGACCAGGTCGTTGGAGGAGGCGAAGAAGAGCTGGCCGGTCACCGTGTGGACGACCTGGGTGCCGTCCGGGTCGGTGACCGAGGTGACCTGGGTGAAGCGGGCGACCCGCCGGGCGAAGACGACCATGGCGGTGAGGGAGCCGACGACGACGCCGATGGACAGGTTGCCGGTGGCGACGACGACGATGACGGTGACGACCATGACGGCGGTCTCGCCGACCGGCATCCGCCTGAGGGTGGCCGGCTTGATCGAGTGCCAGTCGAAGGTTCCGACGGAGACCAGGACCATCACGGCGACGAGGGCGGCCATGGGGATCGTGGAGACGATCGGGCCGAGGGCGATGCACAGGACGAGCAGGAAGAACCCGGCGAGGAAGGTGGAGAGCCGGGTGCGGGCGCCGCTCTTGACGTTGATCATGGTCTGGCCGATCATGCCGCAGCCGCCCATGCCGCCGAAGATGCCGGTGACGATGTTGGCGATGCCCTGACCGACCGCTTCGCGGGTCTTGCCGGAGGGGGTGTCCGTGAGGTCGTCGACCAGCTTCGCGGTCATCATCGACTCCATGAGCCCCACCAGCGCCATGGCGAAGGCGTACGGGGCGATCACGGCCAGCGTGTGCAGGGTGAACGGGACGTCCGGGAGACCGGGGACCGGCAGTGCGGAGGGGAGGGTGCCCTGGTCGCCGACGGTCGGCACGGCGATCCCGGCGGCGACGGTGATCGCGGTGAGGATCGCGATGGCCACCAGCGGCGCCGGAACCGCCTTGGTCAGCCTCGGGAACAGCACCATCAGGGCGAGCCCGGCGGCGACCAGCGGATAGACCGCCCAGGGCACGTCCCTCAGATTGGGGATCTGGGCGGTGAACAGCAGGATGCCCAGCGCGTTCACGAAGCCCACCATCACGCTGCGCGGCACGAACCGCATCAGCTTGGCCACGCCCAGCGCGCCGAGGATCGCCTGGAAGACTCCGGCGAGGATGACGGTGGCGATCAGATACCCGAGTCCGTGCGCCCGGACGACGGGGGCGACGACGAGGGCGACCGCGCCGGTCGCGGCGGAGATCATGGCGGGCCTGCCGCCGGCGAAGGCGATCACCATGGCCATGGTGCAGGCCGCGTAGAGGCCGACCTTCGGGTCGACGCCGGCGATGACCGAGAAGGAGATCGCCTCCGGGATCAGGGCGAGACCGACGACCAGCCCCGCCAGCGCTTCGGTGCGCAGCACCTTCGGAGCCGGCCAGGACGGGCGACCGGGCCCCCGCAGGAGAGATCCGCGCAGGATGCCCGCGGGGGCGGGGCGGGAGGAGGGCACGGGGGAAGGCAAGGGCGTTCCACCTGTCGTGTTCGGGCGCACTCGTACGAGGGGGCGCGGACGTACGGACACGGAGTGCCGGTCGGCAAGCCGTGGTCGGCCCGCTCGGAAGCGGACCGTGAGTCTTCGGGGAGCCGGGGAAGAGGACCGGGGGCCGGCGACCCGGTGCGGCGCGGCTCACGCGCCGTGCGTCAAGATGGGCATGCACCTGCCGGAGGCATCCCGTCCGCCCCATGACTCTACCCTAACGTTAGAGTAGAGACGGGTGGAGAGGAGAGGCAGGGCACCTGCCCGAAGAGAAGGACTGGAGACGGACGTGGACGGCAGCTACATGCAGATCGGCGAGGTCGCCGCGCGCACTGAACTGTCCCTGCGCACGATCCGCCACTACGAGGAGACCGGACTCGTCATCCCCTCGGCCCGCTCCCAGGGCGGCTTCCGCCTCTACACCGAGACCGACGTCGCCCGCCTCATGGTGATCCGCCGCATGAAGCCGCTCGGCTTCAGCCTGGACCAGATGCGCGACCTGCTGGACGCCACCGACCGCCTCGACGCCGACCCCGCCCCCCAGGGCGAGGAGCGGCAGGCCCTGCTGGCCAGGGTCCGCCACTACGAGCAGGCCGCCGCCGAGCAGATCGACACCCTGCGCACCCAGCTCGCCCGCGCCGAGGACTTCGCCCACACCCTCCGCTCCCGCCTCGCCCGCGACACCCCCGGCGTACGAACCCCCGGCGCCCCTCTCGACCAAGCCCGCACGGCCCCTGACGAGGAGTAGACGAGCGGCAGCGCTGTCCGACGGACCAGTCGGCCGGCGTCCACGGCAGCCGGCCCGGCCGGGGCGCCCGAGCCGTACGCGATCCCGGCCTGCTCGACGAGGTCGCCTCTGTCCACAGGGGACCCTCACCCGGATCAAGTGGCTCAAGACCCGCGTCAAGGTCACCGCCCCGCAGGCCCTGGCCGGGCGCAACTCACATCTCTCGGTACGTGGTCGGTCCGACCCGCATGGCTGGTTCCGGCCGGTGCGCGCGGCGCACCGCGGGCGGGTCGGAGCGCCCCGCGAGGACTCCGCACGCCCTACCGGTGCCCACGGGCGCCGGAAATGATGAGCACACCGCACGAGAACCCGGCGTACCCGCACCCCCTGCCCCGAGGGCAGGCGGGCCTGCGGCGGAAGGAGCCCACGGTGTTGCTTCTCATCTCCCCGGACGGCGTCGAGGAAGCCCTCGACTGCGCGAAGGCGGCGGAACACCTAGACATCGTCGACGTCAAGAAGCCCGACGAGGGCTCGCTCGGCGCCAACTTCCCGTGGGTCATCAGAGAGATCCGCGACGCCGTCCCGGCGGACAAACCGGTCTCCGCCACCGTCGGCGACGTACCGTACAAGCCCGGCACGGTGGCCCAGGCGGCGCTCGGCGCGGTCGTCTCGGGCGCCACGTACATCAAGGTCGGCCTCTACGGATGCACCACGCCCGAGCAGGGCGTGGAGGTCATGCGCGCGGTGGTGCGGGCGGTGAAGGACCACCGGCCCGACGCACTCGTCGTCGCCTCGGGCTACGCCGACGCCCACCGGATCGGCTGCGTCAACCCCCTCGCCCTGCCCGACATCGCACGGCGCTCCGGCGCCGACGCGGCCATGCTGGACACCGCGATCAAGGACGGGACCCGGCTGTTCGACCACGTCCCGCCGGACGTCTGCGCCGAGTTCGTCCGGCTGGCCCACGACGCCGGTCTGCTCGCCGCCCTCGCGGGCAGTGTCAAGCAGGCGGACCTCGGCCCGCTGACCCGCATCGGCACGGACATCGTGGGGGTGCGCGGAGCGGTCTGCGAGGGCGGCGACCGCAACGCCGGAAGGATCCAGCCGCACCTGGTGGCCGCCTTCCGGGCGGAGATGGACCGGCAGGCCCGGGAGCACGCGGCGGCCGTCGCCGCCGCGAGCTGACCGCCGGCATGGCGACCTCACGACCCGACCACCTTCCCGGACCCCGCGGCGAGCGCTTCACCGTCGTCGACCCGGCCACCGGCGAGGCCTTCGACGACGTCCCCGACCAGCGACCGGACGAGTTGGACGCCGTCGTCGGCCGGGCTCACCGGGCCTGGCAGGACTGGCGTGCCGACCCCGTGGCCCGTACCACCGCGCTGCACGCCGCGGCCGACGCCGTGGAAGCGGCCGGCGACGCCCTCGCCCCCCTGCTCACCCGGGAACAGGGAAAGCCCCTGGCCGAGTCGTTCGCGGAGATCGACCGCACGGCGGCCCGGCTGCGCTACTTCGCCGAACTGACCCCCGTACCGCAGTCGATCGCCGACGGCCGGCCCGTGCACAGCGAGATCCGCTGGCGCCCGCTCGGGCCCGTCGCCGCGATCGTGCCGTGGAACTTTCCGCTCCAGCTCGCCGCGGCGAAGTTCGCCCCCGCGCTCGCCGCGGGCAACACGATGGTGCTCAAACCCTCCCCGTTCACACCCCTGGCCACCCGGCTGCTGGGCTCCGTCCTCGCCGCCGCCCTGCCCGAGAACGTACTGACCGTCATCACCGGTCGTGAACCGCTGGGCGCCCGCCTCGCGTCCCACCCGGGCGTGCGCCACGTCACCTTCACCGGTTCGGTCGCCACCGGGCGGGCCGTCGCCGAGGGCGCGGCGGCCTCGCTCGCCCGGGTCACTCTGGAACTGGGCGGCAACGACGCGGCGATCCTGCTGGAGGACGTGGAGGTGGAGCGGATCGCGGACCGGCTGTTCTGGGCCGCCTTCCGCAACTGCGGACAGGTCTGCATGGCGGTCAAACGCGTCTACGCCCCGGCCCGGCTCTGCGCGGAGGTGGCCGAAGCCCTCGCCCAGCGCGCCAGGACCGTCGTCGTCGGCCCCGGCCTCGACCCGGACTCGCGGCTGGGACCAGTCAACAACGCACCCCAGCTGGCCCGCGTCGAACGCTGCACCGCACAGGCCCTGGCGGACGGCGCCCGCGCCGTGGCGGGCGGCCACCGGCTGGACCGGCCGGGCTACTTCTTCGCCCCGACGATCCTCGCCGGCGCCCCGCCCACCAGTGCGGTGGTGACCGGGGAGCAGTTCGGCCCCGTCCTGCCGGTGCTGGCGTACCGGAGCCTGGACGAGGCCGTCGAGGCGGCCAACGGCACCGGCTTCGGGCTCGGCGGATCGGTCTGGGGGACCGACCTCGACCGTGCCGAGGCGGTGGCCGACCGGCTGGAGTGCGGGACCGCCTGGATCAACCACCACGCCGAACTCTCCCTCGCCCAGCCCTTCGCGGGCGCCAAGGACAGCGGTGTCGGTGTCGCGGGCGGACCATGGGGCCTGTACGGGAACCTCCGGCCGTTCGTCGTGCACCGCCCGCGAAAGGACCGGGGATGAGGTTCGACGCGGCCGTACTGCGCACGTACGAGGGCCGGTTCGCGGTCGAGGAGGTGATCCTGCACGAGGAGCCGGGCGACGGCGAGATCCTGGTCAGGATCGCGGGCTGCGGGATGTGCCGGACCGATCTGGCGGTCCGGCGTTCGGCGGGCCGCAGCCCGCTGCCGGCGGTACTGGGCCACGAAGGCGCCGGTGTCGTGGTGCGCACCGGCGGCGCGGTCACCGCACTGAGCGCCGGCGACCATGTCGTCCTCGGCTTCGACTCCTGCGGCCACTGCCGCAACTGCCGGGGCGCGGCCCCCGCCTACTGCGACTCCTTCGCCTCCCTCAACCTCTTCGGCGGGCGCGAGGAGAAGACGACCCGGTTCACCGACGCGGCCGGGGGAGCACTGGCACCCCGGTGGTTCGGCCAGTCGTCGTTCGCCGGGTACGCGCTCGTCCCGGCCCGCAACGCCGTCCGGGTCGACCCCGCCCTGCCCGTCGAACTGCTCGGGCCGCTCGGCTGCGGCTTCCTGACCGGCGCCGGAGCGGTCCTGAACTCCTTCGGCACCGGCCCGGGCGACACCCTCGCGGTCTACGGGGCGGGAGCGGTGGGCCTGGCCGCGGTGATGGCGGCCACCGCCGCCGGGGCGGTGACCGTGGCCGTCGACCGCCACCCCGAACGCCTCGCCCTCGCCGAGCGGTTCGGCGCGATCCCGCTGCACGCCGCATCGGCCGGCCTGCCCGAGCGCGTACAGCGGCTGACCGGCGGCGGCGCACAGTACGCGCTGGACACCACGGCCTCCCCCCAGCTGATCAACGACGCGCTCCGCGCGCTGCGTCCCACCGGCCGCCTCGGCCTCGTGGCACGGCTGCACACCGCGCTGGCCCTCGAACCGGGCACGCTGGACAGGGGCCGCGGCATCTTGCACATCTGCGAGGGCGACGCGGTCCCCGGGCTGCTGATCCCCCGGCTGATCGGACTGTGGCAGGCCGGACGGTTCCCCTTCGACCAGCTGATCCGCACCTACCCGCTGGCCGGCATCAACGAGGCCGAACGCGACTGCGAGGCGGGCCGCGTGGTCAAACCCGTCCTGATCCCGCAGGGCACGAGCCGCTGAGCCGGGCGCGGAGCCCCGCGGAGCGGCCGATGCGGCCCGAAGGATCCCTACTCTCGCCAACACGGAGGAAACATGGTCGGCACGGCGTCGCGAAACACCGGCGTGGAAGGCGTGGACGGGGGCGTGGGCGTGACCGCCCTGCTGGTCGCCGCCGCACGGGCCATCGAGACCCACCGCGACGACAGCCTCGCCCAGGACGTCTACGCGGAGCACTTCGTGCGCGCCGCCCCGGCGTCCGCGAACTGGCCGGTGCGCATAGGCCAGGTCCCGGACGGGGACGCGGACCCGCTGTGGGGGCGCTTCGCTCGCTACTTCGGTCTGCGGACGAGGGTCCTCGACGACTTCCTCCTCCGGTCGGCCCACGAGGGTGCCCGCCAAGTGGTGTTGTTCGGGGCGGGGTTGGATACGCGCGCCTTCCGGTTGGACTGGCCGTCCGACTGCGTGATCTACGAGATCGACAGGGAAGGCGTGCTGGAGTTCAAGCACAAGGTGCTCGCGGACCTGCCGGCCACCCCGAGGGCGACGCGCGTGACGGTAGCGGTCGATCTGCGCGCCGACTGGGTCACAGCGCTGACCGGCGCCGGCTTCGACCCGGCCGCGCCGAGCGCCTGGCTGGCCGAAGGGCTGCTGTTCTACCTGCCGAGCGCCGCCGAGACGTACCTCATGGACTCGGTGGACCTGCTGAGCACCCGGGGAAGCTCCCTGGCCTTTGAGGTCAAGCTGGAGAAGGACCTCCTGGAGTACCGCGACAGCCCGCTCTACACGGCGACGCGGCAGAAGATCGGCATCGACCTGCTCCGTCTCTTCGACCCGGGACCACGGCCCGATTCCGCCGGCCGGCTGGAGGGCAGGGGCTGGTCCACGGAGGTGCACACCCCCTTCGACTTCACCCGCCACCACGGGCGCGGCCCGCTCCCCGAACCGAACGACGCGCTGGAGGGCAACCGGTGGTTCTTCGCGCGCAAGACACGGTGCTGAGGTCCGCCCCGCCCGGTTCGCGTCGAGCCGGGCGGTCCGGCCCGCGTGGCGGCGGCCACCGGGACAGGTCCGGCCCGGTGTCCGCCGTACGTGCCCGTGGCTGCCCGCTCAGTCGGTGACCTGGACCGTCACCCAGTCGGCCGAGGCTTCGTGCAGGGCGTCACCGGCATAGGAAACCGTGTAGAGGGTGCTGCCCGCGGCGGGCGGCACGTCGTTCACGGTGAAGCCGCCGTCGGGCCCGACGGCGGCGGCCGGCAGGTCGACGGCGCCCTTCTTCGTCAGCCGCTGGACGTCGACGACGGTCCCGGCCGGCAGGGGCGCCCCGGCCGTGCTCAGGGTGCCGTGCAGAACGACGCCCGAGGTGCTCGTCCCGGAGGGCGCCCCGATCGCCAGGTCGGTGGGCGCCTTGACCACGTCCACGGTCACCGTGGCGTCCGGGGCGGGATCGTGCGCGGCGTCACCGGCGAACGAGACGGTGTACGTGGCCTTCCCGGTGGTGGCCGGAGCGTCCTCCAGAGTGAAGCCGCCGTCCGGGCCGACGGCCGCCGCCGGCACCGTGTGGTCGCCGTCCGCGTCATGGCGTACCGCGGTCACCCGCACAGCGTCGGCGGGCGCCGGACCGTTGCGGCGCAGGGTGCCGGAGATCCGTACCGCCTGGCCCGCGAAGGGGGTGCCGGGCTGCACGGTCAGCGGGCCGTCGAAGGCGGAGTGGTAGCGCGCGTCGGGGTGGGAGATGATGTGCAGCCAGTACGCGTCCCCGGCGGCGTCGGTGGTCATCGCGAACAGCCGCGAACCGTCCGCGCTGAAGGCGAGACCGCGTTCGGCCACCCGGTCACCGCCCGCCGCCGCGTCCGTGAAGGCGTACTCCCGCGGCACCTCGCCCCGCGTGGGATCGGCCTGCTGCACCAGCAGGTCGGCCGAGGTGCCGTCGACCGCTCCCCCGCGGGCGACGAGCGAGCCGTCCGGGCTGAAGGCGACCGCGGTCGAGTCGGTGCCCGCGGGCAGCGGCCCGTAACCGGACGCGGCGTCGGTGAGGTCGTCGGTGGACAGTGTCCTGACGCCCGACGCGCCGGCCGCCACCGCCGTCAGGGCACCGTCGGGACTGACCGCGATGTCCTTGGGCCAAGCCGCCGGATCGGTGGAGGCGGTGTACGTCCGCAGGGCCAGCTGCTTGGCGGCGGCCGTCGAGGCGTCGTAGACACCGACGACCAGCTTGGGCGTGCCGTAGGTCGCGTAGGCCTCGACGATCTTGTCGGGGAGCCCCGGGGAGGTGGTGAATTTCGCGTCCACCAGCGAGTCGCCCGCCTGATCGTGGGCCCCGCCCAGGAGGCCGCCGCTGTGCAGCGCCTGCGGCTCGGTGGCGCAGTCCTTGGGGAGGTGCTGGTTGCTCATCCTGGTGAACCACAGCCGGCCGCCCGCGGTCCCGATGTCACCGGGGCACAGTCCCCGGAAGAAGTCGTTGCTCACCCAGCCGCCGCCCACGTAGGCGAAGGTGTCGGCGTTGAAGACCAGCACGTAACTGGACGTGGTCACGTAGAGGATGCCGCCGTCCGCGGAGAGCATCATGGCACTCGCGCCGTCCGTGGAGCCGGTGCGGACCGTCTGGAGCAGCTGCCCGTCGAAGTCGTACACCAGCACTTCGCCGACGGACGCCGTGAGCCCGCCCGTGGTCACGTACACCCGCCGGCGGGCCTGGTCCACCAGCATGCGCGAGTAGGAGCCGGTCGGCAGCTTGACCGTGAGGTCGGACGGTTCACCCGGTTCGGCCGCCTGTGCGGCCGGTACGCCGGTGACCAGCGTGACGGCGCACACCGCGAGCGCGGCGAGCAGCCCTCTCGTGCGTCTGGAACGGGTACGGCTGTTTCGTCTCATGTGGCTTCCCCCCACTGTCGTCGGAAACGCTCGCCGCCTCGCGGCGACGCCCGGAACGTAACAGGCCGTCAGGGCTTGTGCGAGGGCTTTGCGGGCGGTTGATCAACGCCTGGGCGACACCGCCCGGTACACGAAGGCGGGTGGCACGTTGGGCCACACCACGGAAGTGCGCTCCACCGTGCGGAAACACGCCCGGAGGCCGGCGGCGAGCCTGCGGCCGGGCGGGGTCCAGGCCGCGTGCGGATAGGCGAAGGTGGTGAACCGGCCGCCCGGGGCGAGGGCACGCACGACGGCGTCCAGGGTGCGCCGCCGCTCGGCCGGTGGCATCACCGTCCACGGCGGCCCCGAGACCACCGCGTCGACCGGACCGCCCGCCGCCGCCGCGAGTTCGGCGGCGGCACCGTGCACCACGGTGAGCCGGGGGTCCCGGCGGGTGGCCGCGAGCCGCTCGGCCAGGACGGGGTTGAGTTCGATGGCGACGAGCCGGGCCCGCGGCGCCAGCAGTTCGAGGACGGCGTCGGTGAACGCCCCGCTACCGGGGCGGAGTTCGACGACGAGCCTGGCTTCGTCCAGGCCGATGTGCCGGGTCATGGCCCGGGCCGGCCGACGTGAGCTGGGGGCCACCGCGCCGGTCATGAGAGGGCGCCTGAGGAACTGGAAGGTGGGGGACACGGCGGCCATGTTCGGCAACCGCCTCGTGGCCCCGCGTCATGTCCGGAACCCGGCAGGACGGTCCTTCGGGTCGGCTCGCGTAGTCCTGTGGTCGGACCCGGGTGACGCCCGGGGAACGACGCCGGGCGGCCCTCCGCCGCCGTGGCGTGAACCGGTGCTTCGTCTGATCGAGTCCCTGTCGCGCCGGCGGCTGCGCCCCCTGGCTGACCGACGCCGTCCTCGTCCTCGTCGCCGTACCGCCGGTGATCGGCGAACGGCCCGGCTGGCGGCCGGTGCGGGTGCAGGTCGTCGCGCGGTCTGAGCAACCAGGAGATCGCCGGGCGGCTCCACCTGGGCGAGACGACGGTCAAGACCCACCTGGGCCGGACCCTGGCCAAGCTGGACCTGCGGGACCGGGTGCAGGCCGTGATCTTCGCCCACGAGAGCGGGCTGGTCCGCGTGGGGGCGTGACACGGCCGGCTGCCGTACCCCGTACGTGTCAGAGCGACGTGGGGGCCGGCAGCGCCGTTGCCGTACGGTTCGCGGCACCGCGCCGCGCATCGCAGACCAGGCCGGGTCGGTCACCCGGACTGCCGTCCGTCCCGGGTGTACGCGCCTGCGCGTGCCGCGGTCGCGGCGGCCTCGGCGGCCCGGTCGGCGGCGGTCTCGTCGAGGGGGCCGCCGCTGATCAGCAGCCGGTAGTAGAGGGGGGCGGAGACGGCGCGGATCACCTCCTGGGCATCGGTGTCCTCGGGTACCTCGCCCCGGGCGGCGGCCTGCTGGACGCAGGGGGCCCATTCCCTGACGCGGACGTCGTAGAAGCGGTGCAGGGCGGCGGCCGTCCTGGCGTCGCAGGTGGCGGCGGCGACCAGTGCCTGGAACAGCGCCCCTTGCCGCGGGTCCGTCAGGGTGCGCTGCACCAGGAGGGCGTTGGCCTTCAGGTCGCCGAGCAGGGAGCCGGTCTCGGTGCGCGGCACGGACTGCTCGGCCATGTCCTGCAGCAGGTCGGCCAGCAGCCCCGTGACCGTCGACCAGCGGCGGTAGACGGTCGTCTTGCCCACCCCGGCGCGGCGCGCGATGTCGGCGAGGTCCAGGCCGGCGAAGCCCTGTTCGGTCAGGGCGTCCTCGGCAGCCCGCAGCACCGCCTCGCGCACCCGGGCCGTGCGCCCTCCGGGCCGTACGGTTCCCGGCTCGACCTCATCCGTCATAACGGCACTCCAGTTCCATTAATCAGCCGACCCTGCTACCTTGGTCGACAGCTAACGAAACTATAGACCCGTTAGTGAGGGCTGTCCGTGGAAGGGGTCAGACATGGAATACAGACGACTGGGCGCATCCGGACTCATGGTCCCCGCGCTGAGCTTCGGCGCCGGTACCTTCGGCGGGCAGGGCCCGCTCTTCGGCGCGTGGGGCACGACCGACGCACAGGAGGCACGCCGCCTCGTGGACATCTGCCTGGACGCCGGGATCACGATGTTCGACACCGCCGACGTCTACTCCGCCGGCGCCTCCGAGGAGGTGCTGGGCAAAGCGATCAAGGGCCGCCGCGACCAGGTGATCATCTCCACCAAGACCAGCCTGCCGTTGGGGGACCGGCCGGGCGACGCGGGCTCCTCCCGCTCCCGGCTGATCACCGCGTGCGAAGACGCCCTGCGCAGGCTGGGCACCGACCGTCTCGACCTGTTCCAGCTCCACGCCTTCGACGCCGGAACACCGCTCGAAGAGGTGCTGTCCACACTCGACACCCTCGTACAGGCGGGAAAGGTGCGCTACGTCGGCGTCTCCAACTTCTCCGGCTGGCAGGTGATGAAGTCCCTCGCGACCGCCGAGAAACACGGATACCCGCGCTATGTCGCCCACCAGGTGTACTACTCCCTCCTCGGCCGTGACTACGAGTGGGAACTCATGCCGCTCGCCCTCGACCAGGGCCTCGGCGCGATCGTCTGGAGCCCGCTCGGCTGGGGCCGCCTCACCGGCAGGATCCGCCGCGGCGCGCCGCTGCCGCCCGGCAGCCGACTGCACCGCACCGCCGACTACGGCCCGCCGGTCGCCGACGACCACCTCTACCGGGTGACCGACGCACTGGAGGAGATCGCCGAGGACACGGGCAAGGCGGTCCCGCAGATCGCCCTCAACTGGCTGCTCCAGCGGCCGACGGTGTCCTCGGTCATCATCGGCGCCCGGAACGAGGAGCAGTTGCGCCAGAACCTCGGCGCCGTCGGCTGGAACCTCACCTCCGAGCAGACGGCGAGGCTCGACGCGGCCGGCCACCGCCCGGCGCCCTACCCCTACTTCCCCTACGAACGTCAGGAAGGGTTCGCCCGCCTGAACCCGCCGCTGTTCCCCGCGCCCTGCTGAGGACCGCCCCCTGGAGGGCGTCCGAGGAATTCCGTCAGCAGGTCGGCCTCCTGCCGGACGAGCCTCTTCTCCTGGGCCGACAGGGTTCTCAGCGGTGTGACCCCTACGCGTCCGCACTCCGTGACCCACCTCGCCGCGACCCGTCCGTCGACGAGTACGACGCGCCGGCCCGCCACGGAGAGACCGAGGTGTGCGTCGTCGATGATGCGGCTGCGGTCGTGGTAGCCGAGGATCGCGTTGTCGAAGGCCGGCAGGAAGCGTACGGGGGCGGGGGTGTCGGCGTCCGGCCGCGGGGCGTCGGGCAGGTCGAGCAGTTCGCGTCCGCGTTCGTCCCGGAAGCCGACGAGTTCCCCGCGCAGCGCCTTGACCGCCCCGGGCAGTCCGGCCAGCCCGCTCCAGGCGCGGATGTCGGCGGTGGCGGCGGGACCGTAGGCGGCGAGGTAGCGGCGTACCAGGTCCCGGCCGACGGCGTCGGCGTCGTCCCCGGCAGGGGGCGCGAGGCTCGTGCCGCTCCTGCCGAGCCACGTGGCCAGCGGCAGGTTGCGGACCCCCGCGGTTCTCCTCCACAGGCCGCGCGGCGGCAGTTGAGCCACGGGGATCAGCGCGGCGACGAGCAGTTCGCCCAGTACGCGGCGGGGCGGCTGGGGCCCGCGGCCCTCCAGGGCGGACACGAGTTCGGCCATCGTGCGGGGCCGGCCGTCGGACATGACGGCCAGCCCCGCGGCGGTGAGTTCGTCCAGGTCGACGCCCGCCAGCTCGCGGCGGTAGGTGCCCAGCACCCGCCGGCGCAGCATCGTGTCGTGGCGCGGGCGCCAGTGGAGCGCGTCCGCGGCGGTGACCAGGTGGAGGGTGCGCCGCATCAGGTGGGTGCGCACGACCTGCCGTCGCGTCAGCGCGTCGTCGAGCCGGTCGGGGGTGAACTCCCGCATCCGCGACCACAGTCCGACGAACGGCTCCTGCGGTTCCTGCGCCTGGAGGCCGCACAGGTGCGCCACCGTGTCGGTGACTGTCGCGGCGCTGCGTTCGAGCAGGTACTGGCGGGCGAGGGTGGCCCGGTTGAGTCCGCGTGAGGTGAGAACGGTCATGGCGACCGCCTGCGCCGCGGCACGCCGATCCCGGCTCCGGCTGCGGCGTGCGGGCCGTCGAGCTGTCGCGTGAGCATGCTGTGATCGTCGCTTTCGCGTGAGGGGCCCACCCCCGGGCC
This sequence comes from Streptomyces sp. NPDC021356, assembly GCF_040641015.1. Classification (NCBI taxonomy): domain Bacteria; kingdom Bacillati; phylum Actinomycetota; class Actinomycetes; order Kitasatosporales; family Streptomycetaceae; genus Streptomyces; species Streptomyces sp. NPDC021356. The sequence continues at coordinate 34,246 of NZ_JBFACU010000013.1, forward strand.
GTGGGCGGTGCGTGTGCGGCCCGGGACGGGCAATGCCGGCGGGGGAGTGGTCAGCCGTTGTAGGGCGCGGTGACGTCCAGAACCCACGTCACGCCGAAGGGGTCGGTGAGCATCCCGTACAGCGGGGCCCACTGGGCCTGCGCCAGCGGGCGCACGACGGCGGAACCCTGGGCGAGCCTGTCCCACAGGGAGCGGATCTCCTCGGCGTCGTCCCCGCGCACCGAGACGAAGAACGGGTTCTGCCCCTGGTCCCAGGGCAGCTGGGAGGGCACGTCGTAGGCCATGACGTGGAACCCGCCGTCCCCGGCCACCTCGCCCCACATCACCCAGTCCGCCTCGGCCTCGTTCTGTACGGCACCCGCGTCCTTGTAGGTCACGGCGACGGACCGGCCGCCGAACACGGACCGGTAGAACGCCAGGGCCTCGCGAGCCTGGCCCCGGAAGTTCAGGTGGGTGGTGGTCGTGACGGACATGGCGCTTCTCCTCGCGATCGATGACGGGCCGCGGCCGGGTGGCCGCGGCCCTGGTCCGGAGCTGTCGCTCCGGACCCGACGCGAGAACCATTCCACCGGTAGCGGACAGGATGTGTCCTCTACCGGCTCCACAATGCTGTCATGCAGAAAACGTCCTCCCGGCTGCTGGCCCTGCTCTCGCTGCTGCAGACGCACCGCGACTGGTCGGGCGACGACCTGGCCGAACGCCTCAGTGTCACCGCGCGCACCGTGCGCCGCGACATCGACCGTCTGCGCGAGCTGGGCTACCCCATTCACACCGCCAAGGGCCCCGCGGGCGGCTACCGGCTGAGCGCCGGCACGCGACTGCCGCCGCTGCTCTTCGACGACGGGCAGGCCGTCGCCCTGGCCCTCGCTCTGCACACGGCGGCCGCCGACCCGGCCATCGGCGAGGACGCCACCCGCGCCCTGGCGACGCTGCGCCAGGTCATGCCCCCGCGCCTGCGCCACCGTATCGACGCACTCCAGGTCACCGCGGTGCGGCCCGCCGGCACGCACACCCGCGCGACGGCCGAGCCGCACCTCCTGCTCGCCCTGAGCGAGATCATCCGGGCCCGGGAGGAACTGCGCTTCGACTACCGCAGCCCGGCCGGTGCGGGCACCCACGGCACGGACGGTGACGGCACCCAGCGGCGCCGGGCCCAGCCGCATCACCTCCTCACCTGGCGCGGCCACTGGTATCTCCTCGCCTGGGACCCGGACCGGGGTGACTGGCGTACCTTCCGCGCCGACCGCATCAGCGCCATCCGCACACCCAACGGGCCGCGCTTCACCCCCAGACCACTGCCCGGCGACGACGCGTCCGCCTTCCTCACCGGCCGTTTCCGCGGTACGGACGGCACCACGACCGACTGGCCGTGCCTCGGCGAGGCCGTCCTCCACCTGCCGGCCCACGCCGTCGCCCCGTTCGCCCCCGACGCCGTCGTGGAGGCACTCGGCCCCCACCGCTGCCGCCTCGTCCTCGGCTCCTGGTCATGGACCGGGCTCGCCGCCGCCCTCGGCCGCTTCGACACCGAGATCGACCACGTCGGCCCACCCCAGCTCACCGCCGCGTTCGCCCGCCTAGCGGATCGCTGTGGGCGCGCGGCACGCGCGGCCACGGGCAGCGCGTGACCGACCGGTCCGGTTCGGCGAGCGGGCCGGCGAGCCGCTCGCGCATGCCCGCCTGCGACTTGGCCTGCCGGGCGGTCGCCAACCGGGGAACAGGAACGGGCAGTCCCGCACGAGGAGGTGAGTTCGCAGGCGGGTCCGCCGCCGACCACGAGCAACCTGCGCCCCGGCCGCCGGGCACACCGAGCCCGCGTGGCCCGCCCGCATCGATCATCACGGACTGACCGTGGGCGACGCCGAGGACGGCCACCACCGGCTTCCGGGCGTGGTCATATGGGCCGGGGTGTGGCGGCCCCGGTCATGAACTGCCGGGAGCCGCCCCCTCACCAGGGCAGCTCGCCCTCGTCGTCGAAGAACCGGCCCGTCGGGCCGTCGTCCGGCACGGTCGCCAGCCGGATCGCGGAGGCCGCCCCCTGCTGCGGGGTGCGCACTCCGCGGAAGCCGTTGAGGTCGGTCGCCGTGAAGCCGGGGCAGACGGCGTTCACCAGGACGTTCGTGTCGGCCAGTTCCTTGGCGTACTGCACGGTGACGGCGTTGAGGAACGTCTTCGACGGCGCGTAGGCGACGGAGATCGGCCCCGTCTCGGCGCCGGGCGTGGTCTGGCGCGTGAGGGAACCGACCGTGCTGGAGACGTTCACGATCCGCGGCGACGACGAGCGGCGCAGCAGCGGCAGCAGCGCGTTGGTGACGCGGATGACACCGATCACGTTGGTCTCGACGGCCGCCCGCACCCGGTCCACGTCGACCGTGGTGGGCTCCTGCGGGCCCCCGCCCGTGATCCCCGCGTTGTTGACGAGTGCGTCGAGCCGTCCGGCCCGCTCCTCGACCAGCCGGGCCGCCGCGGTCACGCTCGCGTCGTCGGTCACATCCAGCGGTACGCCGAACGCGTCGACCCCGGCGGCCCGCAGTTTCTCCACGGCACCCTCGCGCCGCTCCTCGCTGCGCGCACCCACCCCGACGGACCAGCCGAGGGCACCGAGCCCTGCGGCGATCTCGTATCCGATGCCCTTGTTGGCCCCGGTCACCAACGCGACCTTCTGCCGGTCCACGACGTCGGGCCCGCCGTCGGTCCGGCTGTCCGTCTCGCTGTGTGTCTCACGGTATGTCTCGCTGCGTGTTTCGCTCATGGCCTCCATGTTTCTGCCGCGCCCGGCGGGGCGTCCAAGACCGATCGGGTGGGCGGCGATACCGCCCGGGTATCGCTCGTGGCCTGCCCGGTTACGCTGGCGGGGTGGAGACACGTGAGCTGCGGTACTTCGTCGCGGTCGCCGAGGAACTGCACTTCGGCCGGGCCGCGCAGCGACTCGGGATCGCGCAGCCCCCGCTGTCGCGCGCGATCGGCGGGCTCGAACGGCGCTTGGGCGCCGCCCTCTTGGAGCGCGGCAGCCGGGGCGTCGCCCTGACCGAGGCCGGGGCGGTGCTGCTACGGGAGGCGCGGGCGGCGCTGGACGCCGTCGAGGCCGCCGAGCGGCGCACCCGCAGGGCGGCCCTGGCCGCGACCGGCCGTCCCGCCGTGGTCCTCGCCGCGAAGGCGGGCGCCTCCGGCGAACTGCTGGCGAAACTACTGGACGCCTACGCCGCCGAGCCCGGCGCCGTCGCCGTGGACGTCCTGCTGTGCGGGCCGGGCGAGCAGTCCCGGGTTCTGAGCGACGGCCGGGCCGACGTGGCCCTGCTGCACCGGCCGTTCGACGACACGACCGGCTTCGACACCGAGGACCTGCACACCGAGGCCCAGGTCGCGATCCTCCCGGCGGGCCACCCCCTCGGCGTCCGCTCCCACCTCCGGCTCGCCGAGGTCACCGGCCTTCCCGACCTGCCCCTGCCGCGCTGGCCGCGCCCGGACGGCACCTGCCCGGACGGGCCCGGCCCGCTGGTGCGCGACCATACTCAGCTCACCCAGTTGATCGCCCTCGGCCGCGCGTGCGCGGTCGTACCGGAGTCGGGAAGCACCGGCCTCGGCGACGGCCTCACCGCAGTGCCGGTCCCCGACGCCCCCCACGTCACCACGGTCATCGCCTGGCCCCCGCACAGCCGCTCGCCGGCGGTGGCGGGGCTGGTCCGCGCCGCCACGGCACTGTGACCGGCGGCGGTGAAGGGCACGACCGACCGCAACCCCCGGCCGGCGGGGGCGGCCGACGACGGCCTGATCCGGCCTGGCCGGTCAAGCGTGTCTCCGCCCTGCCCGGCGATTGGATGCCGCCCGATGCGCGCGCAAGCGTCGGGGCCGGGTACGGCAGACGGGCGCCCGCCGGATCGCTGGTCGCCCGTCGCGACGCGGCCCGCACTCAGGACCCCCGCCACTTCGGCCACGCCCCCGAGTCGGCGCCGCCCCGCGTGGCACTCACCCGCCCGGCTCCCCGTGTGCCGACCACCGAGTCGTCGTAGGTTTTCCCCATGACGGATGAGCACGAGCGGGCCGTACAGGCAGCCATCGACGGAGAAATGCGGCTCCTCGATCCCGAGGTGCGTGCTTCCCCGCCCCGGGTACGGGAGCTGCTCGACCCGGAGTTCACCGAATTCGGGGCCTCCGGCCGCCGCTGGGACGCGGAGTCGATCCTCACGGTGACGAGCGGCGGCTCGGTGTGCCCCGAGTCGCCGGTCGCGGTCAGCGAAATGTCCGCTGCCGTCCTCGCACCGGGCGTGGTCCACCTGACATACCGCGCCACCGACCAGGGCCGTCGCACATGGCGAAGCTCTCTGTGGCGCCTGACGGACACGGGCTGGCGCATGTACTTCCACCAGGGCACGCCGATCAGCGGAACGCCGGAGCCACCCCGGGGGGAGCGCTGAACCCGGAAGCGGCTTTCGGGCCGGCAACCGGGGCAAAGCCACTGGCATGATGGTGCTCATGCACCCGTACCGAAAGGCCGATGCCGCGTAAGCGGCCCCGCGCTCTGCGCGCCGGACAGTCTCTCCGTGTCGCGTGGAGCTTGCCTCCCGACCGGATCCACGGACTCTCCGCCCGAACCAGCGTAGCGATAGCCCGAGTAGAAAGGCTTTCGGGCGACTACTACGTCTACCCCGGCGCCACGGACCGCGCGCTGCGCCGGTATCGGGCGTTTCTGCAACCGCCGGGACGACGGCCCCTTTATCCGCGGCAGGCGGAGTGCGGCTGTCGCGGCTGCTCCTTCGACGACGTACGGCATGCGCGCGACGTGCTGGGCGAGGTCGTGCGGCAGTTGCCTGCGCGGCCCCGCGCCGAGCTTGAACGCAGAGTGCGTGTGCTGGACGACCGGTACGTGCGGCGCACGCTGCCGGATCCGTTCGCCACTGATCGGCAGTGGCGTTCCGACCGGTGGTGGCGCCGCCGTCTGCCGGTCGGGTCCGAGGGCGGCTGAGCCGTCGTCGGGGCCGGCACCCTGGCGCCGCACAGCGCTGGTGTTCGCCCCGTGAGGGATCACCGCCTCGCCGCCGGACCGGGGAGCCCCGTGTGTCACGGGCCCGAGCCGATTCGGCCGGACGCGCGGCGCCCGTGCCCAGGCGCCCCCGTCACTCCGCGAACGGTGCCGCCAGCACGAGGTCCTCCACGGTGGGCACCGGGAAGCCGGGGATGTGGCGGCGGCCGACCTCGGCGAAGGGGTGCATCAGGACCGACATGGGCTTGGTGCGGCACAGCGACAGCATCGTGTCGATCGCCTCTTGCTTGAAACCCTTCCTGGGGAAGGCGGCAAGTATCTCCTCAAGGGTGTCGGAAGGGATCTTCGGCAGGTCGTTCCCGGCGAAGTCCAGCCCGGAGCCGATGGAGACCATGGCGATCTCCGGCCGCTTCCGCGTCGCGATGCCGGTGTTGGTGTGCAGGGCGATCGCGTCCCAGACGACCGCCACACGGTCGGCCGGCATGCGCTGCCCCTGGAGGAACCGCTGCGCGGCGTCGGCGCCGTCGACCTCGAAGCGCTCGGCCGGGCTCTGATACGCCTCGACCAGTCCGAGGTCGTGGAGGACGGCGGCGATGAACGCGAGTTCACGGTCGTACTGCACACCGCGTCGGTCGAACAGGAGACAGCCGTAGAGATATGTCCGCATGACATGGTTGAAGAGGGTCTCGGAGGAGGCACGCCGTGCGAACGTCGCGGCCTTCTGGGCCACTTCACCCCGGGGAATGCAGATCCCCGCCACCGTGCGCGGCAGGAGTTCGGCGGTCCACGGCGTGCCGTCGCCGCCCGCGCTCGCCCGCGAAGCCGCGGCGGCGGGCGGAGCGGACACCGCCGTGGCGAGCGCGGAGGTCACCCCGATCGCGGCGAGCCCGAATCCGACGCCGACGCCGCGCCCCAGTGCCGCGCGCCGGGTGACGTTCTTCTCGCTGTTCTCGGCGTCGTTCATCTCGTGGTTCTTCCCGGCGTGCTCCTCGGTGTTCTTCTCGGCGTTCTTCCCGGCGTTCTTCGTGTCGGACACGTGCGTCACCTTCTGATCGGCGGTTGAGCGACTGTTGCGAAGAGCCTATGAAGGGCGCCGCACGGCCGACAGAGGCGAAAATGCCGACGATCCCCCGATTCTCGCCAGGCGGGGCCGTTTCTCACCGTGGCAGGGACGGGGATTCCTCCCTGGCCCGAGCGAGCAAGGCGTCGGGCGCGGGGTCGCGTTGGAGGCCCGGGAGCACCAGGTGCCAGAACGCGGTCAGCCGCTCCTCGATCAGGCGCCGCTCGTCGAGCGCGTCGGAGAGCGTGTGCAGTCCGAAGAAGCCGGACACCAGGGTCGCGGCGTCCCGTCCCGGTTCGGCCCCGGGACCGAGCGCCCCTTCCGTACGGGCCTCGGCGAGCAGCCGTTGCACCGTGGCGATCCAGTCCAGGAAAGGCGGCGGCATCTTCACGTCGATCGACCGGCGTTCGGCCCACAGGCGCGCGCCCGCCCGCACGAAGACGTCGTCACGGAACGCCCGCGCGACCGCGAAACTGAGGCGCACGAGGTTCTCGAGCGCCGGCGCGCCCGCGTCCTCGTGGCGGGCGATCAGGGCCGGCCAGGCGGCGAAGTGCGCTTCGACCACCGCGCGGGCCAACTGCTCCTTGCCGGAGTAATGAAAATAGATGGCGCCGCTGGTCCGGGCGGACCGTTCACTGATGTCGGAGATACTGGTTGCCGCGTAACCCCGTTCGAAGAACAGATGCGCGGCTGCCTGCAATACCGCCCTGCGGGTGTCTTCCGCCCGTTCGTGCACGTGGTGTTCCTTGCCCTGTGGGGAGATCGGGAAAGGGAATATAGCCCGTTTGCCGTAACGCCGGGAAGGCTCGACATGCACCGTCGAGAATAGGCTTATTAGCATCCTTCCATGGGCTCTGGGCGCAATGCGCGCGCGCCGCGCATCTCGGACGGGCTGCAGGGCACCGGCGCCGGTGAGACGTGCCTGACCCCCTCCAGCTGGTCCCGCACCGTCCCCCGCGAACTCGTCCACCGCGTCTCGGTGGCCGAAGTGCTGCTGACCGACGTACGGCACTGCGGCCGCTGGACCTTCTGCGCCGCCGCGGTGTGGCCGCGTTCGCATCCGACGTTCCCCCGCCGGCACGACGGCCGGCACAGCCCGTGGATGGTCGTCGAGACCGTGCGGCAGCTCGGCATCTACCTCCCGCGGCGCCACTTCGGCGCCCCCGCCACCGACAGGTTCCTGATCGACGACGTCTCGTACCGGATCGACCCCGCCCGTGAACCGCGAGCGCCCCACGGCGGCACCGAGATCGCCTGCCGGGTCTCGGTCACCCACCTGGTCGAGGCGCCCGAGTCCGGGCGGACGGCACGGATGCGGCTGCGAGCCGATTTCCTCACCGGGCGAGAGGTGTTCGCACGTGCGGACGGCGGGGCACGCTTCCTGACGGCCGAACGCTACGCGGCGATCCGTCACGCGCCGCGCCCCGGTCCGCCGCCGCCGCCGCACGCCGCCGCCGGCCGCCCGCGGCCCCAGCCCGCCCTGCTCGGCACGTGGTCGCAGGAGGACGCGCTGGTCGCGCTGCACGACGGCGCCCTGGTGGTGGACCCCGCCGACCCCCGCCACCCGTTCCTGTTCGATCACGAGACGGACCACGTACCCGGCATGGCGCTGCTGGAGGCCGCGCGGCAGGCCATCGCCCTGCGCAGCGGCGGACGCCTCGTCCGTCCGGTCGCCGGGCGGATGACCGCGTCGCGGTTCACGGAACACGCGCCGCCGGCCGTCGTGGAGGGCACACCGTACGGCCGTACCGCGGTCTTCCGCTTCCGGCAGGACGGCGCGGTGACGGCCAGGGGCGTACTCCGTTACCAGTGAGACGTCACCCACATGTGCGTATTGCGCAGGCAAACGACTACGGATGAGTCAGTCGAGCGTAACGTTCGTTATGTTCCGGTTGCGGATACCGGACGGCGCTTGTCCACCGCGCCGACTGCCCGTCTGCGCCCGCCGGCCGGCCGTGTTCGCCCGTGCTTCGCACTTCTTGCCCAGCGAAGCGCCGCAGCGGCCGAGTCCGTGCCGCTGACGGGCGCCCACCACCCCGATGGCACCTCACGCCAGGAACGGCGAAGCACATGACGAGACAGCACACCCTCGACCCCGACTGGGCACCCGAAGCCGTCGTCTTCGACTGCGACGGCACGCTCGTGGACTCCGAACGGCACTGGGAGCGCGCCCGCGGCGTGGTCCTGCGGGGCTTCGGCCACGCCCCCGGCCCGGAGTTCGCCGAGCGGACCAAGGGCCTGCACTACACCGACTGCGGGGCCCTGATGGCCGATCTGATCGGCAGGCCCGACTGCGCGCAGGAGCTGGCGGAACAACTCCTGGCGGCCTATCGCTCCCTGGTCGCACGCGACCCGGCGCCCATGTCGGGTGCGCGGGAGCTGGTCGCCGCGCTGAGCCGTACCGCACCGCTCGCCGTGGCCAGCAACTGCCCTGCCGACCTCGTGGAGTTCAGCCTCGAATCGGTCGGCCTGCGCCACCACTTCCAGCACGTGGTGGTCCCCGAGGGCCCGATCCGGCCCAAGCCGTACCCGGACACCTACGCGGAAGCCGTACGGCGCCTCGGCTCGAACGGCGAGAACGCGCTGGCCGTCGAGGACTCGGTCAACGGGCTCCGGGCGGCCAAGCGAGCCGGGCTGCGTGTGGTCGGCGTCGGTTCCCGCCCCAGTCCGGACGCCCTCGACCTGTCCTCGCTGTGGGTGCGCGACCTGGAGGACCCGGCCCTCCTGGCCTGGGCGAGCGGCCTGCCCCCCTCCGCGCCCAGGCGGCCCGGCGGCACGTGCGCGCCGAACGTGCCACCGCCGGGCGGCCCGCCCCACACGGGCTCGGCTGCCGCCCCGAGCTGAAGCGGCCGGCGCCGCCCCGGGCACCCGCCCAGGTTCCGGCCGGCCGACGACGAGGTCACCGTCCTGCCGCCACCGGGGGCCCGGGGCCGCCCGGGCGCCCTGCGGATCCGACCGCCCGCGGGGCGCCCGGCGCCCGCGACCGCGCGACGGACTCGCGCACCGCACGGGCGCCCCGGTCTGCCCACCGGTCTCCTGCTCCGGACGCGGACGGAGTCCCGGTGCGCCGGACCCTCACTCCTCCAGGAGCCGGATCGCGGCTGCCGGGCAGACCGCCGCGGACTCCCGTACTTCCTCCTCGTGCACGGGCTCCGGTGTGCTGCTCAGAAGCCGTACGATGCCGTCGTCGTCCTGGTCGAAGACCTCAGGGGCCATCAGGACGCACTGTCCGGAGGCGACACACTTGGGCTGGTCCACTTCCACACGCATGTGTTTCTCGTTCCGTTCGGAGGTTGCTGCTACCAGGTGACGGGGAGTTCGTAGACGCCGTAGACGAGGCCGTCGTGTTTGAACTCCAACCGGTCCATGTCGGTGGCCGGCGCGAGGGTGGGGACACGGGAGTACAGGGTGCTGTAGACGACCTGGAGCTCGACGCGGGCCAGCGGCTGGCCGAGGCACTGGTGCACGCCGTACCCGAAGGCCACGTGGCGGCGGGCGTCACGGGTGAGGTCGAGGCGGTCGGGGTCGGGGAAGGCCTCCGGGTCCCGGTTGGCGATGTCGGTGGCGAAGACGACGCCGTCGCCGGCCCGGATCACCTGCCCGCCGAACTCGATGTCCTCCAGCGCGACGCGACGGCGTCCGGAATGAGTGATGGTGAGGTAGCGCAGCAGTTCCTCCACGGCTCCGGCGACGATGCCCGGATCGTCCGCGTCGCGGAGCAGGGCCAGTTGGTCCGGACGGCGCAGCAGCGCCAGGGTGCCCAGCGCGATCATGTTCGCGGTGGTCTCGTGGCCTGCGCCGAGCAACAGGACGCCTGTCTCAGCGGCTTGACGCTGTGTCATCTCGCCCGTGGCGACCCGCTCCACCGCGAGCCGGGAGAGCAGGTCGTCCTCGGGATCGGCAAGCTTGGCGGTCAGGAGGTCGTCCAGGTAGTCGGTGAGCGCCTCGGACGCCGCCAGCAACTCCTGCGGTGTGGAGGTGCGATTCACGATGACCCTGGTGTTGCGCTGGAAGAAGTCGTGCTTCTCGTAGGGCACGCCGAGCAGTTCGCAGATCACGAGGCTGGGGAGCGGCAGCGCGAAGGACTCGACCAGGTCCGTCGGCCGGGGCCCGGCGAGCATGGCGTCGATCAGGTCGTCGACGATCTTCTGGATCGAGGGCCGCAGGGCCTCGACCTTGCGGATCGCGAAGGGCGCCGTCACCATGCGGCGCAGCCGGGCGTGCTCGGGGTCGTCCATGGTGAGGAACGTGCGCCGAGCCTGGTCGCGCACCTTCATCCCCGCCGTGCGGTGCGGATAGCCGGGCAGGGTGGGGTCGGCGCTGATGCGCGGGTCACCGAGCAGGGCGCGCACGTCCTCGTGGCGGGTGATCAACCACGGACTGCTGCCGTCCCAGATGCGTACCCGGGAGACCGGCTCACCGGCCTGCAGGTCCCGGAGCCCGGGCGGTGGGTCGAAAGGGCAGCCGGACGCCCGGAGCATCGGGTGCTCGGGCAACTCGGCCGGCGTGTCCGTCAGCGTGTCGGTCATACCTGCCTCCTCGGCAGAGGGAGCCGTCCAGCACTCCTTGCGGTGTTAGGTGCTCAGGGCAACTATATGGAGGGGTTTCTCGACGTCAACGCCGCGAACGGTTCGCCGTAGCTATCCGGCCACCATGCGATCGACCAGCACGCCCGCCCGTTGCGCGATCCCGTCCGTGTCGACCTCGAACGGCCACGCCATGGCCATGGCCACGATCCCGTGCGGAGCGGACCACGGCAGCCAGGCGTCCTCCTTGGCCCCCGGCGTGGCGCCCACCTGCGCCGAACGCTCCGCGTGACACGCCACGAGCACCGCCTCCCACGCCCCGAGCACCAGCCACTGCCGGATCCCGCCCCGGCTCCGCCGGACGCCGACCGCACACGCACGGTGAGCGCGGCGCCCGGGACCGGCGGCGCTCCCGGGCAGGGTCGCTCGCGCAACGCAAGTCGCGCCCCCGCGCGCAACATAATGGAGGGATGGAGTCCGAGCCGCCCCCGCACCCCGGCGGTCCCACGCTGGCCCACCTCCTCGCGCTGGCCGGGCCCGGGCTGCTCGACGTGGTGGCCGCGCCGCTCGGCACCGACGTCCCCGTGGCCGACGTGGCGGTCCACGACGTCGGCGAGGACCGCGACGACGACTGGGCGGCGCCCGGTCACGTACTGCTCACCCTCGGGACATCCGCCGACTCCCCAAAGGCGGTGGACGTCCTGCGTGCCGCCGACCGGGCCGGGGCCAGCGCCGTGGTCCTGCGCTCCGGCCCCCGCAGGCAGCGCGCGGCCCTGGTCGAGGCCGCCGCCCGGGGCCGTACCGCCCTGCTGCTGCGCGCCCCGGACACCGACTGGACCGAAGTGCTCGGCCGGCTGCGCACGGCACTGGCGCACAGCGTCGCACCCGCCGCGGCCGGAGTGGAGGGACTGCGCCTCGGCGACCTGGCGGGACTGGCCAACACCGTGGCCGGCCTGGTCGGCGGTGCCATCACCATCGAGGACCCCCGCTCCCGGGTGCTGGCCTACTCCCGGCTGGAGCACGCGGCCGACCCGCTGCGCATGCTGACCATCCTCGGCCAGGAAGTGCCCCGTTGGAGGGTCGCCGAACTCCGCGAACGCGGCTTCTTCCAGGCGCTGTGGAGCAGCGACGACGTGGTGCGCCTGGCCGCCGACGACCGCTACGCCGAGCGGCTGGCCATCGCGGTACGGCACGGTGGCGAGGTACTCGGATCGATCTGGGCCGCCGCCGACGGGCGGCCGCTCGCCGAGGACGCCGCCACGGCCCTGCGCTCCGCCGCCCGGGCAGCCGTACCGCACCTCGTGCACCACGAGGCACGGGGGAGGGAGGAGGCCGGGCGCCGCGAACGGGCGGTGCGGGTCCTGCTCGAAGGCCGCCCCGGCGCACAAGAGGCGGCACGCGGACTCGGAGTGGCAGCGGACCGGCCGTACACCGTCCTCGTCGCCGAGGCCCACGACACCCGCCGCCCCGGCGACACCGGGCCGCCCGGCCTCGCCGCGCCCTCCGCCGCACCGGGGACGGACACCACCGAACACCGTGTCCTGGACATGCTCGACCTCCAGGCCGCCGCCTGCCTGCCGGGCTGCGTGACCGCCCGCTCGGGCAGCCGGCTGTACGTCCTGATCCCCGCCGGTGGCGCCGAGGCCGACCCGGTCCGCCGCATGGTCGCCGCCGTCCGCTCGGTGCCGTACAGCGTGGTCCTCGCCGGGGTGGGGCAGCAGGCGGCGGACCTGTCGGAGCTGGCCGCCTCCCGCGAATCCGCCGAACTGGTGGTACGGGTCCTGCGCGAGCGGGCGACCACGGCGCCCACCAGGCCCCTGGCCTCCGCCTCGGCGGTGTACCGGGACGTCGTCTCCGAGGCCGCCCTGCTCAGGTTGCTCGACAGTGTGGAACCCACCTGGCAGGCCATGTCCGGGCCGGTGCACGCGATGGTCGCGCACGACCGGGAGCACGGCTCCGCGTACGGCGAGTCCGTCGCCGCGTACCTGGACGCCTTCGGCGACACCCGGGCCGCGGCGCTCAGGCTGAACGTGCACCCCAACACCCTGCGCTACCGGCTGCGCCGCGCCCGCGACCTGTTCGGCGTCGACATGGGCGACCCCGTGAGCCGCCTGCTGGCGGGCCTCGGCCTCCGCCTCGCCCGGCGAGGCGGCTGACAGCGGTGCGGTGCGGTGCGGTGCGTGCGCGAGGAGCGGGTGGCGTTCATGTCGTGATCGTTTTCCTGTGCGAGCGGACAGCAGCCGGGGTGAGTCCTGGTCTCTGCGGACGAAGACGCGCCCCGCACCGGCACCCGAAGCTGTCCTTGCGGCCCCGCACCGCCCGGCGCACTTGAGCGAGGTGTGGCCCACGGCCGGGGCCTTTCTTCCCACGGACGTGTGAGGTGTGATCCGACGTGACTTCCGCTTCGGCCCAGCGACGGCGTACGGCGCGCGAGGCGGCGCTGGCCGCGGCTGTCGAGGAAGGGCTGCTCGACGCCCGGTCGCCCCTGATCGGCCTGCTGGACGTGGACGGCGTCCTCGCCGCCGTCGACGACCTGCACCACGCCTTCTCCGGTCCGGCCACCGTGCGGCACACCTTCGCGGCAAAGGCGTGCTCACTCGTGCCGGTGCTGCGCCTGCTCGCCCGGGCCGGCATGGGCTGCGAGGTGGCCTCGCCCGGCGAACTGGAGCTGGCGCTGGAGGCCGGCTTCCCTCCCGGCCGACTGGTGTTCGACAGCCCGGCGAAGACGGTCGCGGAACTGCGGTTCGCGCTCGACCACGGCATCGCCGTCAACCTCGACAACTTCCAGGAACTCGCCCGCGTCGACGCCCTGCTGGCGGGCCGCTCGCCGGCAGGCCCGATCGGTCTGCGGGTGAACCCGCAGGTGGGAGCCGGTGCCATCGGCGCGATGAGCACCGCGACCAGCACCTCCAAGTTCGGCATCGCCCTGCGCGACGAGGGAGCCGTGCAGGCCGTGGCCGACGCCTTCGCGGCCCGCCCCTGGCTGTCCCGGCTCCACGCCCACGTGGGCTCCCAGGGCTGCCCGCTGCCGCTCATCGCCCAGGGCGTCCGTGCGGTCCACGAACTGGCGGACCACATCAACGCGGCGCTCGGCCGCCGCCAGGTCACCGGACTGGACATCGGAGGCGGGCTGCCGGTGGACTTCGACAGCGACGAGGACCGGCCCGGCTACGCCGACTACGTCACCGAACTGCGTGCCGCCGTACCCGAGTTGCTCGACGGCCGCTACACCCTGGTCACCGAGTTCGGCCGCTCGCTGCTCGCCAAGAGCGGCACGATCGCCTCCCTCGTCGAGTACACCAAGTCCGCCGGCGGACGCCGCATCGCCGTCACCCACGCGGGCGCCCAGGTCGCCACCCGTACCGTGTTCATGCCGGACTCCTGGCCCCTGCGGGCCGGGGTGTACGACGCCGCGGGCCGCCCCAAGCAGGGTGCGACGGAGGTCGTCGACATCGCGGGTCCCTGCTGCTTCGCGGGTGACCTCACCGCCGTGGGACGCGAACTCCCGGCCGTCGAACCCGGCGACATCGTGGCCCTCTACGACACCGGCGCCTACTACTTCTCGACCCACTTCGCCTACAACTCACTGCCCCGGCCCGCAGTCCACGGTTACCGCACGGACGCCGAGGGGCAGATCCGCTTCGCCCTGGTACGGGAGGCGCAGAGCGTGCGCCAAGTGGTCGAGGAGAGCGGCGCCGCGCACGCCGACGCCCTCGTCGGCCTGCTCGCCGCGGGCGGCCCGGGACACGCGGAGGGGACCGCGGTATGAACCCTGCGCATGCGGCGGCCCATGGAACGGCTGTCTGGCCGGTGTCCGGCCGTCCGGCCGGGTTTCAAGGCGCTGTCGGCGTCTGGTGACCGAGGCTCCAGGGCGTCGGGCCGGTGCCCTCGCTCCACGCCCGCAGCGCCTGCCCGTCCACGCAGACGATCCCGCACTGCGCGGCGTACTCGACGGCCGGTGCGGTGAATTCGCTCGTGGTGACGACGGCCGCGACATCGGCCTCGTGGACGGTGAAGCAGGTGCCGCCGAAGCGTTGCAGTTCCTGGGAGCCGACGCGGTTGCCGTCGCCGTAGCGCTTGCACTGGACGATCACGCGCCGACCCTGCGGGTCCACGGCAACGACGTCGGCGCCGAGATCCCCGGCTCCGCCGACCACCTCCACCGACGAGCAGCCGTCCCGCTCGCACAGAGCCGCCACGGCCTGCTCGAACCCGTCGGGATCCAGGGCCTCGTAGTCGACAGGCGCTCGGTCGTCGGCGGGCATGCCGTCCACCGTGGGGACACGGGAGCGAGGGCACTCCTCGGCCGGGGCCTCCAGCGCGTCGAGCGCCGTCCGCGTGGCCTCCTGGAGCGCGGCGGCGGCCTGCTGCGCGGCACGTTCGGCCAGGTGCCGACGGCGCCGGCCCCGTAGCGCGAGCACGGCGGCCGAGGCGGCGACCAGACACAGGACGGCGGTCCAGACCGGGCGCCGCTCGGCGACGGCACCGGCCGCGCGCACAACGAACCCCAGCACCACCAGGAGGAGCGCGAGCAGGGCGAAGTACACGGCGGTCGCGCGGAGATCGAAGGAGCGCCGGCGTCTGCTGCCGCGTATGCGGCGGGTGGTGGACGTGCTCACGGCGGGCGGGTCCCCCTCCTCCACGGGTATGAAGATCACTCTCGCCGTCTGCCCCCGATCCCCACGTTCACCACCGCGAGGCGCGTCAGCGGTCAGGGCCGCGCCTGCCGAGGGTCTGCACGGGGGGCGCGCCGGGGCGGCTCCACTGCGGCACGGGGCGGCTGGTCGGACCCCAGGTGGGGTTCCCGTCGGCGTCCGAGCGCCAGGTCCAGCACGCGCGGCGCCCCTCGGGCCGGCCCTCGGGGTTGTCCTCCCACGCCTCGCCGCGGCCGTAGGGCGTCATGTCCAGCAGACCGAGTGACGCGTTGACGCGCTCGTTGCCACGCCCCGTGGTGGAGTAGGTGAGGAACACCCGGTCGCCGTCGCGCAGGAAGCAGGTGAGGTACCCCATGTCCCCACCGACCGGCGGGGCGACATCACGCACCGAGTACCAGGGCTGGGTGTAGCCCATGAACTCGACGTAGGCGGCCACCTCTTCCCACCGGCCCGGCGTCAGGACGGCGAACGAGACGCCGCGGGCGTTGAGGTAGACGGCGTCCTTCAGGTGCCAGGCCGTGGTGGTGCAGCCCTCGCACTGCCCCTGGTGCGGCGCGCCGTCGTGCCACATGTGTTTGTAGACCACGAGCTCGTCGCGGCCCTGGAACAGGTCGAGGAAGGGGACGGGGCCGTCGGGCCCGACGACCTCGACCTTCCCGTCGAACTCCACCATCGGCAGCCGGCGGCGGGCCGCGGCGAGGGCGTCGCCCTCGCGGGTGTGGGCCTTCTCCCGGACCAGCAACTCGGCGCGCGCGGCCCGCCAGGTGGCCAGGTCGACGACGGGCGGGCGGCCGGGCGGCAGGGTGGCCGGATCGTCCGGCGTACTTGTCATGGTGTCCTCCGGTCTCTCTCGTACGGGCGGCGTCGTACGCCGCACCGCGACGGTCACCGGAACAGACTCCCGTCCAGGCGGGAACTCATCGCTGCCGGGCGCACGCGGTACGCGAGGAGAGGAACGCAGACCCGCTTGACCGGAGAACATCGCGCGTGCGGCGGAGCGGGCAGCAGAACACGAGAGCGGGCAGCGGAACGCGCATCAGCCGGCCGCCCGGGAACCGGTGCTCCCGGTTCCCGCGGCCGCCTCCCGGCGATGCGCCCGACCCCTTTGAGGAGGGAGAAGCTCAGCGGCGCGCGAGACCGTCCAGCAGCAGCTCGATGGTGAAGTCGAAGCGCTCGTGGCCGTGGCCGGTGGTGAGTTCGGCGGCGTAACGCCTGGTCTGCGGGAAGGTGTCGGGCAGCCCGGAGAACCGGTCCAGCAGTTCCTCCCGGCTGACGACCCATTCGTTGCCGGAGCGGCTGACCAGGGAGATCTCAAGGGTGTAGGCGTTGACGTAGAGCGCCAGGGAGTCGATGCCCCAGGCGGCGGTCTGCGGGGCGATGCCGCCGGCCAGCAGGATGGCGAGCATGCTCTCGCTCAGGCGCAGCGTGTCCTCGTTGGTCGGAGCGGCGGCGAGCGCGGCGCGGGAGAGGCCGGGGTAGCGAAGGTAGAGGTCGCGCATCTGGGTGCAGATGCCGGTGATCTGCTCCCGCCAGGCGGCGGGGTCCGGCTCGGGCAGGTCGATCGCGGTGCACAGGCGGCCGATGAGCAGTTCGTCCAGGTCGTCCTTGTTGACCACGTGGGCGTACAGCGAGGCCGGTCCGGTCTCCAGGGCGGCTGCCACGCGACGCATGGTCAGGGCCTCGTAGCCCTCGCGCGCCACGATGTCGAGTGCCGCGTCGACGATGGCGTCCACCGTGATCGGTTTCGCCCGCCGACCTCGCGTCGAGGGCGCGCCGGCACCGGGAACGGGCTGATGATGCCGCGCTGCGCGCCGTTGCTGAGGAGTCGGTGGCATGTCCCGAGCATAGCAGAGCGGCGAACGTCGTTCCGGATCTGGCGAACGTTGTTCTATTGACACGATCAGCGTTCCTGTGTCGAATACCGTTCGTGACTATGGACCAACTCTCCTCGCACCGCGAGGCTCCCGCCGTGCTGCCTGTGCGCACCGCGTGGCTCGTGCTGGTGGTCGTCCTGCTCGGCGAGATCATGGATCTCGTCGACTCCAGCGTCGCCAACCTCGCCGGGCCGTCCATCCGGGCCGGCCTCGGAGGCGGGCCGACGACCTTGCAGTGGGTGCTCTCCGCCTACACCGCCGCCTTCGCGATCGGCCTGATCACCTCGGGACGGCTCGGCGACCTGATCGGCCGCCGCAAGCTGTTCCTGATCGGCATGGCCGGGTTCACGCTGACCTCGCTGGCCTGCGGCCTCGCCCCCGGTCCCGCCTTCCTGATCCTCGCCCGGCTCCTTCAGGGCCTGTTCGGATCCGTGCTGATCCCGCAGGGCATGGCACTCGTGAAGACCGTCTTCCCGCCCGAACTCCTGCGCAAGGCGCTGATGCCGTTCGGCCCGATCATGGGCCTGGCCACGGTCGGCGGCCCGATCCTCGCCGGCTGGCTGCTGCATCTCGACCTCTTCGGCAGCCGGTGGCGCTCCATCTTCCTGATCAACGTGCCCTTCGGGATACTCGCCCTCGCGCTCGGGCGGCGCGCACTGCCCCGACACGGCGGGGAGGATCCCGGAGCCCGCCTCGACCTGACCGGCGTGGGCCTGCTCACGGCAGGCTCCGCCCTGCTGATCGTCCCACTCATCCAGGGACGCGAACTCGGCTGGCCGGCCTGGAGCTACGCCATGATGGCGGCCTCCGTCGCGGTGATCGCGCTGTTCGTCGTCTCCGAGCGCCGCAGCAGCCACCCGGTCATCGCGCCGTCCCTGTTCCGCAAACGCACCTTCGTGGCCGGCCTGACGGTCGTCGCCGGTTTCTACGGCGCGTTGAGCGCGTTCGTCCTCGTCATCAACCTGCTGCTGCAACTCGGCATGGGCTGGACGCCGCTGCGCACCGGTCTGACGCTCATCCCGTGGGCCCTCGGCACCACCGTCGCCGTCCTGTTCGGCGGTGGCGCGCTCGCCCAGAGGCTGGGGCGTGCCGCCCTGCGCATCGGGCTGTCCATCGCCGTGACCGGCCTGCTGGCCCTGTGGTGGTCCACCGGCCACTGGGGTTCCGGCATCACCGTGTGGAGGCTGGCCCCGTCGCTGTTCCTGACCGGCTTCGGCGCGGGCCTGGTGTTCATCCCGCTGTTCGACTTCATCCTCGGCGACGCCACCGCCGAGGAGGTCGGCACCGGTGCGGGCATGCTCAACGCCGTCCAGCAGTTCGCCAACGCCGTCGGCGTCGCCGCCCTCGGCACCGCGTTCTTCGCCCGGCTGGGGCACCCGTCCCCGGAGTCCTGCTTCACCGCCGCACACCTGGTCTTCGCCGTCTGTGCCGCCCTGTACGTCCTGACCCTGCTGCTCGTCGGGTTTCTGCCCAGGCGCTCACAGCAGGCCCACGGGTGAGGCGCTGCCCGGCGCAGGTCAGCCGGGGCCCTGGCGTGTGAGGGGCACCACCCTGAGACATCTCAGGGGGATAAGAAGTCAAGAGGGACTGCGAATTTTGATCGTTACCGAGGCCGCTGACCCTCGGCGCGACGCCGCAGCGGCGATGACCCGGATTCCGCCGATGGGATGAAAGCCCCGGTATGTCGCGGCCGTCCGACAATCGTCCTGCCGAGGATGGTGCTGTCTTTGCGCCGCTCGCAGTTTCCCAGCACGCCTCCGAGGCGGGCTGCTGTGCCATGCGCGCGCACGGAAGGAGACGGTCTTGGCCGAGAAATGGCAAGAAGAGCAGGCAGGGGACTTCACCCTCGCCACCCCCGTGAGCGCCGA
Source organism: Streptomyces sp. NPDC021356 (assembly GCF_040641015.1). Taxonomy (NCBI): domain Bacteria; kingdom Bacillati; phylum Actinomycetota; class Actinomycetes; order Kitasatosporales; family Streptomycetaceae; genus Streptomyces; species Streptomyces sp. NPDC021356. The sequence continues at coordinate 53,207 of NZ_JBFACU010000013.1, forward strand.
GCCGCCGACCGCGTCGGCGTACACGGTCCCGGAACCGGACGAGCAGTGGGGTCTGCCGAACGGTTTCGCACACGTCTTCTACGGCGAGGGCAACAAACACCTCACCCGGCCGGTGATCATGGCCGATGGCTTCAACCTCGGGAAGAGCGACCTGAAGTGGCTCTACTCCGGCCTCGACCGCGACTACCCCTTCCTGACGCAGCTGCGCCGCCAGGGCCGCGACGTCATCCTCGTCGGCTACGAGGAGCGGTCCGCCTCCATCCTCGACAACGCCCAAGCCGTCACGGCCGCCATCATGCAGGCCGGCCACCAGCCGTTGGTCAACACACCGCTGACGGTGGGCGGCTTCAGCATGGGCGGCCTGGTCGCCCGCTATGCCCTGGCCAAGCTGGAACAGATGGGGGAGCACCGCACCGGCCTGTACTTCTCCTACGACACCCCGCACCGCGGCGCCGTCGTGCCCATCGCCCTCCAGGCGTTCGCGCACTTCATCCCCTTGGCGAACAACCGCTTCGCCCGGCAGATGAACAGCCCGGCCGCCCGGCAGATGCTCTGGCGGCACTACGACCCGAAGACCAGGAAACCCGTCATCGCCCCCGAGCGCATCCAGTTCCTCAAGGACCTGGCCGAGGTCGGCGGCTGGCCGAGCCGTGTGAGGAAGATCGCGGTCGCCAACGGCCGCGGCGACGGCGTGGGCCTTGAGATCCCTCCCGGCGAGAGGGCGCTGAAGCTCGGGCGGGTCTACCCGGACACGGCCTTCTACACCCAGGCCCAGGGCAAGGACGTCACCGTCGCCGAGCTGAAGCGGTGGTTCCCCCCGGCGCAGTTCACGGTCAAGACGAGTGACCTGCCCGAACTGGACGGCGCCCCCGGCGGCACCCTCCACTCGTACGGCATCCTCGCCGGCGCGCTGAAGAAGGTCGGCGCCACGACCGACCTGCGGCACGCAAGCGTCTGCTTCGTCCCCTCCGTCAGCGCGGCCGCGATCCGCGACATCGACCAGCACAAGGACCTCTACACGAACATCGCCGACCTGGACCCGGACGAGAGCGAGGTCGACGAGTTCGCCTGCTCCTCGGACACAACGACGCACACCGCCGTCACCGAGGAACTCGGCCAGTGGCTGCTGGAGCGGCTGCTGAACCAGCTACCCGACTGATCCGCCACAGTGCACGGGTCAGGCCGCCCGCGAAACGAACAGCCTGGCCCGTGCACCAGCAGCACAAGACCGCAGACCCCGCCGACTGGCACGACCCGGCAGGCCTGGGCACCCCTCGGCAGCAGCAGGACGATCAGATGGGTGCCCACCGCAACCTGAGCATGAACAGGCCCATGTCCCGGGTAGTGGTCCGCCGCGGTTGCGGGCCTGGGACGCCGATCAGTGGCTCGGCTTACGGGCTCCGGTCACGCCCCCCAGTTGAGTCCGCGCTTCAGCAGGGTGGAGCTATCCCCACACCGTTGTTCTCGTTGCCGAGGTGCGGTTTTGCGGCTCATGCAGGTGCTGGAAGGAGTGGCGCGAAGGCACGCTGTTCGTCAAACGGCTGCCGGGTCCTGAGACAGTGGTGGAGCTGTCCGAGGAAGCGGTTGAGCAGGTGGCGCTGGGCGGCGTTGTGCCAGTCTCCGTGTTGCGTCGGCGCCGGTAGTGGGCGTTGGCTCCTGGTGAGGCGGTGAGGGATGAGAAGGCCCAGAGGAAGCCGGCGTGCATGAGCCGGTTGTTCTTGACGAAGCGGCGGCCGACGAAGTGCTTCTTGCCGGAGGCCCGGGTGATCGGGGCCGAGCCGGCGTACGACTTCAGAGCTCTGGCGTCGGCGAACCGTGTCCGGTCGTCGCCGATCTCGGCGAGCAGCCGGGCTCCGAGCAAGGGGCCGAGGCCGGGGAAGCTGAGCAGGATCTCGCTGTCGGGGTGCTCCTTGAACGCGCCTTCGGCGGCCGTGGTGAGTTCGTCCGCGGCCTGGCAGGCGGCGTCCAGTTGCGTGAGCAGTGCCAGCAGCTGCTGGCCAAACGCGTCCTCGACGGCCGGGCGATGCCGGGCGCACTCGGAGCGGAAGATCTCCCGCAGGCGCGCGCTCTCAGTGTCGAAGCCGCGGGTGCGGCCGCTGCGCTTGAGGGCGGCGCGCAGCTGGGCAAGGGTGAGTTTCGCGGCCTTCGCCGGGGTCGGGGCGAGGGCAAGGACCACCCGGGCGTCTGACCTGGTCAGGCCGCCCTCCTTGCCCTGGAAGGCGTGCAGGGCAGCGGGGTAGTACTCGCGCAGCAGCGAGCGGACCTGGTTGGCGACCTGCTGGCGGCTCCAGACGGCGTCCTGCTGGGCCCGGGCCAGCACGGTGATGGCCTGGGCGAGTTCGCTGTCGGCGGGCAGCGGCCGGTGGGCGTGCATGTCGGTGCGCAGGATGTTCGCCAGGACCAGGGCGTCGCCGGGGTCGGACTTCTTGCGGCTGACGCCGTGCCGGTCGCGGTAGCGGGAGGCTGCGAGCGGGTTGATCGCGAAAACCTTGCGATCACCAGTGCGCAGGGAAGCCACGAGCAGGCCGCGGCTGGTCTCGATGGCCACGGGTACGGGGGTCTCCGGACTGTCGCCGTGTTCGGCCAACAGGTCCAGAAGCTTGCTGTAGCCGGCCGCGTCATCGCTGATGCGAGCCTTGGCGAGCAGGGTGCCGGTGTCGTCGACGACGGCGACGTCGTGGTGGCGCTCCGCCCAGTCGATGCCGCAGAACACGGTCAAGCCATCCTCCCAGATCCGTTCATTCATTCAGGTCACGAGCACATGCGGGTCGCGCAGCGTCCTAATCCCAGGACTCACAGGTCCGCCATCTCAGTAGCCGTTCGCGACACCAGCGCACCCCAGGGGCTCGGTCTGTCTGCAGAGCTCGCGGGCTCGCGGATGAAACAAGAGATCGACCCTGGGGCGGGCTCGTGCCGTGACGGTCAACGTCCGGCCGGCCGCCAGGAGTTTCACGGTGATCACGGAGGCGCCGGGCTGTGCCGCTCTTGACAGAGGTCTCGAAGACCAGGGGAAACGAAGGCATCAGCCCGGCGCCCGCTTCATCACCGCGAGGCGCGGGCGGCGGTGGGGGTTCGTGACCGTGGCGAAGGCGCCGGGTCTCGCCGCTCTAGGTGAAGGCCTCTCGGGCCAGGCTGACATCAGGCGTTGCCCGACGCCCACGACACCGCCACGAATCCCACCGGTGGACAGCGGCGCCGGTCTCAGAGCGGGTCTCCAGGACCATGAGGGCCGAAGGCGTTCCGCTGCCCGTCGTCGACCGCTCACCCAGCCCCTTGCGAAGACCGGACCGAGCCGCCTACACCCCGGATTAGGAGGGCCGCGGTCCTGGTGCAGACCGTGCGGGCGAGGGCCTCGTCCTGGGCCAGGCGCGAAGGGGTGTCCGGCCTCGACTCGGTGAAGAAGCCGCCACTGGGCTGCGGTGCGGGCGAGGCGGTGGCGAGCCAGACGGGGGTCCGCACGCCTTCGTCCGGGGCGATGGCGAACGGGCGGAACAGCGGGGCGCTCCACCGCATCAGCCCGCCGGCGTTTCTGTTCATCGCGGTGCCCTCCAATCCTCCAATTTACGTGGGTATCCAATCATTGGAAATTCCATGTACTGCGCGGGTGCGTGCGCCGGCGAACCGCGCAGGCGCGGTCGGGGGAACGGGAACGGCTGCCTTCACGGGAAGGGGTGCGGATACGGGTTGACCTCCTCGGGACGGAGCGGTGCGGCGGTGCGGCCGAGCGTGTGAGGGACGGTCAGGACGCGGTCCAGGCCGGTGATTCTGCGCAGGTGGTGGCCGAAGGTCATCGGCAGCAGGCCCGGGACGAGGGTCTTGACGCAGGCCAGGCCGGCGGCGGCGTGGACCGGGGTCGTCTGGTCGACGACGATCGCTTCCAGGCCCGACGCGGCGAAACGTCCCACCAGCTCGTCGAGGTCCACGCGCAGATCGGTGTGGCGCGGCCAGGCGTGGCGGTCGGCGAGGTCCCGCACATCGTGGCGGTCCGGCGGTCGGCCGCCGGGTGCGAGCAGGAAGTCGAGGCGGCGGGCGGCGACGGGGTCGCAGTAGAGCAGCGCGTGGTCGTCCATCAGGCGGACCCGCTCGGGGTCCTCGCGCATCCGGGCGGCGTCTTCCGCGCGCTGCGGGTAGATCAGCCGGTACGCCTCGACGGCGGTGACCAGTTCGTGCAGCGCGCCGAAGATCCCTCGCTCGGGATCGAGCCCGGAGCCGCCGGCGCACAGCACTCCGGGGCGGGGTTGCGCCGCCCCGGTGCCGGAGGTGGCGTCCGGACGGGTGTCGACGGCGGTGGCCCAGAAGCTGGGGATGCCCTCGGCGCCGGTCACGTCGAACACCTCGACGCGGTAGCCGGTGCTGTCGCGGATCCGGTCGGCGAGCAGGCCGATCCGCCGGTCGTGCGCGGTGCGCAGGTCGAGCGCGGGGGCGGGCAGCCGGGCGTACCAGGTGAGCAGGAAGGCGTCGCGTTCGGCGAGTTCCAGGAGGCCGTACAGGGCGGCTTCCTCGACGCAGCCGCCGAGCGCGCAGCCGTTGGAGATCTCGGAGACGAACGGCCGGGCGGCCTGCGGGCGGTGCCGGCCGAGGCGGTAGTAGGCCAAATGTTCGGGGACAAGGACCGGCTGTTCGCGGGTGAGCGAGTAGCCCCACACCCAGGGCAGCTCCAGGTCGGGGTGGTAGGGCTGGAAGGGGAAGCCGGGTTCCCGGTAGCGGTGCGGTTCGTGGCTTCCGGTGGTCGCCGGGTCCAGTACGCCGCCGGGGTGCAGGGCGGACAGTTCGCGGTGGCTGCCGTGCACCACCGTGCGCCGTCCTCCCGGGCGGCCTCCGCCGAGTCGCTCGAGCGCTTCGGCGACGGCGGTGACCCTGGCGGTCCGGAAGTCGAGCGCGCGGCCGTAACCGCCGTCGACCGACTCGGGCGGGCCGACCTTGGCCTCGGCGAACGGCAGCGTGTGCAGCCCGCGCGAGCGCAGCCCCTTGAGGACGCCGGTCTCGTCGTCGGCGTAACGCGCCTCCAGCTCCCCCCACTCCGCCCGCAGGTCCCGCACCCGTAGGACCGCCGGGTGCGGCTTGGGCCGGGCGACCCGGAGGATCGCCGCGCCCGCGGGGGAGTCGTCGGGCAGAGCACCGCAGTGGGGGCAGTGCGGGTCGGGCAGGAAGGTGTGGCGGGTGATCTCCAGGTCGGTGAGGCGGAGCAGGGTGACGGCCCGATCGGTGCGGTCCGCGGCGGTCGGCCCGCGTAGGGCGAGGGACGCGGCGAGGTCGGCGGACAGCGGGGTGAGCAGGGGAGAGACCATGCCCGTGAGACGGCGGCCGTAGGTGGTGTGCAGAGCCGCTTGTTCGGCCGCGTCGGCCCTGGCCCCGGCGCGGCGGGCGGCGAGACAGCGGTGGCAGCCGGGGGTGCCGGGGCGGACCAGTGGGCCGATGACCACGCGGTCCAGCTCGGCCACGACGGGCAGGAACGGCCCTTCGCCGAGGTCCGGATCCCGCAGGAGAACCGCCGCGGCGTCAGGTGTGTCGGCCGCGAGGAGCCGGATGCCGGCCCGCGGCGGCGGTACGGCGTCGAGGCGCCGGGCGACGGCCCGGCCGACGAGGCCGCCGTCGTCGTGCAGCCGTGCCGCGGCCGGCCGGAGGGTCTCAGTCATCGCAGCGCACCGCTTTCAGCAGGTGGGGCAGGACCTCGGTGGCGGCCGGGTCGTGGTCGAGCGGGACGATCAGCGCGCGGCGTACGGGACCGCGCAGGTCGCCCAGCGCCGCCGCGACCGCCTCGTCGAAGGTGCCGCCCGAGCCGAGGCCGCGCGGCGCCCGTCCGTCCCGCGCCCGGACGGCTGCCGCCGCGACCAGGTGGGCCGTGCCACGCTCCGGGCACCAGCCCCACAGCGCGGGGCCGTCGGGAGTGGCGACGAACCGCCGTTCGTCGAGGGCGAGTTGGGCGTATCGCTGGAGCGCGCGCCGCGCCGTGCGCAGGCGCGCGGCGGTGAAGTCGCTCCCGGTGGCGTGGACACGGTGCGCGGCCCGGCCGGTGCGCGGGTCGCGGACCAGGGCGCTGGACGCGTGCCGGGGGAACTGCGGCAGCGCGCCCTCGTCCAGATCCACGAGCAACCCGGCACGCGGGTCGACGCAGTCGGCCGCGCGCCGGGAGAACTCCTCGGCGTCCACCGCCGGACCGTCGCGCAGGGCCGCGATCCCGGCGAGGAACCGCTCGGCGGACTGAGGTGCGGCAGGCAGCGCGGCCGGATGGGGACGGTAGCGGTGGCGGGTGGTGGTCAGGGTCGCCGTGTCCAGGCGGACGAGCGGTTCGTGCGCGCCCGGGTCGAGGAAGGCCTGCTGGAAGCGGTACGCCAGCAGCGTGGCGGCCAACTCCGCGCCGTCGGCGGCGCTTTGCGGGGAGTGAGGGGTCTCCGCGGCACGGTCGGCGGCCTCGGAGCCGTGGACGCGCAGCCAGGCGCCCAGCCAGCCGCCGGCGGCGCGGTCGGCGCCCGGGGCGAGGGACGGGCCCAACCACCAGGCGCCGGTGCCGTGGACGGCGGCGGCGAACCACAGACCGTGCGCGCGGCAGTCCTCGTCGAGCCGGGCGACGGACCGCGGATCGCCGCCCGCCGAGACCAGCAGCAGTGCGTCATGCCCGCCGGCCGCCACGGCGGCGCGGGCCGCCGCGTGGTCGGCGACCGCGGTGGTGCCGGGCAGGCCGGTCAGCCGCAGCGCGTGCGCCAGCGCGCGGGCGCCGGCCGGGGCGCCGAGGAGCAGGACCCGCAGCCCCGGGTAGGCGGCGGCGCGCGGGCCCGGGTCGGGGGCCGACAGGTCCGCGAGCAGTCCGTGCGCCTCGACGATCCGCAGGACGCGCAGGACCACCGCGCGGCGGGCCTCGTCGAGGCCGCCCAGCAACTGCTCCACCGTGCGGGTGCCGTCCAGGAACGGTGTGAGCCGGTCCAGCCATCCGGCGATGCCGGGGGCGGCGATCAGACCGGTGCCGCGACTGGAGCGCACGTGGACGGTGCCGCTGCCGCTCGGGGTGAGGAAGACGTCGGGGCGCAGGAGGGGAACGGAGTCGGAGGTGATCACTGTGTCCTCGGCCGGGGAAGGGGCGCTGCGGTCGACGGGCTCGGGGAGGTCACCGAGGACCTCCCGGTCCGAGAAGCTGGTGGGCCGGTGTCCCGGCGCCGCGCTCCGGGCCGATCAGGGCCGCCAGCAGCGTCGTACGGTCGCGGGGTGCGCGCAGCGCGGCGTCGGCGGCCCTGGTGTCGACGTCGCAGCGGAGTCCGGCGCCGAGCCCGGCGCGGGCCGCGGCCAGGCCGATCCGCTGGCCGAGGACGCCCGCCCGCAGGTTGAGCATCCGGTACCAGCGGTCCCCGTACACCGGGTAGCCCGATTCGTAGTCGCCGGTGACCACCACCGCGCAGGCGGCCTCGAAACCGGCCAGCTCACCCGGTCCGCCGGGTGGGAACAGCCGCCGGGCGCCGACGTCCCCGGCGACCGGGACCAGGTGTCCGGAGCGCGGGTCGCGCCGGTGGCAGCCGGCTGCCAGCCCAGTGACGCGGTTGGCGACCACGTACAGGTCGAGGTCGGCGGGCACGGTGTGGTCCAGGGGCACCGGCCGGGCCGCCTGGTCCAGGACGGCGAGCACGGCGGCCAGCGGGACGGGGGCGGGCTCGAAACCGGACCGGGCCGTACGGCGGCGCAGCAGCGGGGCGTCGGGCGCGATCGCGCCGACCGGCCCGGCGGTGACGACCGCGTGGACGCGTTCCGCCTCCGGGTCGAGGCCGAGCAGGCGGCCCGACTCCTCGTCCGCGAAGAGCGCGTGCGCGCACGGGGCGGCGCCGGCCGGCTCCAGCAGGGTGAGCGCCTGCCCGGTCAGTACGCCGGTGTCGAGCGCCTGCAGACGGTGGCCGAACGGGCCGTAGCGGGCCAGGTTCGCCTCCAGCCGGGTACTGATCAGCAGCAGCAGCTCCGGTTGCTCCCGCGGCGGCAGGGCCAGCGAGCGCGCGAGATCGGCGCGCAGGTCGGTGCCGGTGAGCAGTTCCAGGGCGTGGGCCGTCGGCAGGTAGTGGCACAGCCCGGAGGCGGTGGCCGCGTACACCTCGCCCGGGTAGGCGCCGCCGCCGGACGGCACCGCCCGGCCCGCGGACAGGCCGGTGCCGGTCCAGTCGACCCGGGTGACGCCGTTCAGCGCCGCGAGAAGCGCGCCCAGGCACTCGACGCCGCCGGACGGCCCGTGCCCTGCCGGGGCCGACGGGTACGCCGGCGGGAACGGCAGCGGGAGGACGGGCGTGCCGGGGCGGTGTTCGGGCGGGGCGCTGCCCGCCGCCGGGTCGATGGCGGGCAGCACACTGCCGTACCGGGCGTGGTACCGGCGTGCCGCCACCCCGCCGGTCTCGGCGGGCGGGGGATAGGCGTCGGGTTGCGCAGCCGGTGCGGTGGCCCTCATCCGTGGGCCCGCGCCGGTGCGCCGGCGGCCGGTGGCGTGCCGTCGGCGTCCTCGGCGGTGGCCAGGACGAGGTCGAGCGCGCTGACCCCGTAGACCTCCTCCACCGCGTCGGCGGCGAGGTGGCAGAGCAGGTACCGGGTCAGACCGGGCAGTCCGAGCCGGGAGAGGTGGAGATAGGTGTAGTTGAGCATCAGGCGGTAGCGCAGGAAGCGCGGATCGCGGTACATCATCCGCTTGTACGTGGCGCTGCCGCTGATCGCCCGGTGCAGCGGGCTGGCCGAGAGCAGGTCGCCGAGCCCGTTCTCCTCGTCGTCCGGGATGTCCGCCTCGGGGATCTCACCGGCCTCGTACAGTGCGGTCCAGCGCTCGCCGAGCGGGTCGATCGCGGCCACCCAGCGACGCAAGGCCGCTGTGCCGCCCGGCTCGATCGCGGTGCCGGTCTCGACGTTGTCCGTCTCGGCCGTGGCGGAGTCGAAGACCGCGACCACGGCCCGCACCTGCGCGGTGAGCACCGCCCGGTTGGCCGCGTAGCGGCGCTCGAAGCCCTCCCGCGCCTGCGGACCGGCCGTGCTCAGGTAGCCCTCGGCGTGCGAACGGAAGGAGACGAACCCGCGCCGGATCGAGGGGTCTTGCGGGTGCCGGCAGAGCATGTGCGCGGTGGCGAGCATCAGCCGCAGGGCCAGCGTCTCGCGCGGCAGACCCGCCGCGACGGACTCCAGGTGTGCGAAGAGCAGGTCGTTGGTGGACTCGTAGAACAGGGCCAGTTCGTCGGCGCCGACCGGGCAGCCGAGCACGTCGATCCGCCGGTCGTGCTCCTCCCAGGTGATCGAGTCGTCCGGGTAGAAGGGGGTCAGTGGGCCGGTTTCCCGTTCGGCGTCGGCGAGACGGCGGTGCAGCGGCAGCAGGGCGTCCTCGTCGACGGCTGGCCCCGTGGAGGGACACGCCCGCAGGTAGCCGCCGATCAGTTCGCGGACGGCGGGCTCCACCACCTCGGCGAAGACGGCGGGCGTGGCCCGGAACACCAGGCGCAGATGCGGCCCGCGGCGCCAGTGTCGCAGCACGTAGGCCGATTCGACGTGTTGGGCACAGCGCTCGATGACCGGCCGCACGGCCCGCAGGATCAGCTGGTCGGTGCCCTCGCCGTAGTACGCGATGTGGGCCGCGCGCCACTGCGGCTCGGCGCGCTCTTGCGACTCGGCCACAGGCGGGGTGTCTGCCATGCGGAATACCTCCTTCGTGGTTGCCGGTCGCCCGGTTCCGGGTGGGTGCGGTCGGCTCGTGCGGCGCCCTGCCGTCGGGCCGGTCGCGGTCAGCCGTACTCGGTTCGGGGCCGGATCGCAGGGCCGCCGCCGCTCAGTTCCGCCACGGCGAGCAGGGCCAGGCCGCGCAAGGTCGCCTCCTGGTCGAGCCGTACGCCGAGGCGGTTGCACGCCAGATGGGTCAGGTGGCCGGCCAGCCGGGCCGGGTCGGCGGCCTGCCGCTGGGCGTGCCGACAGGAGTCGAGCCACCGGGACACCGGGTCGGCATCGGCCGGTCCGGTACCAGCCGGATCCGAACCAGCCGGGTTCATAGAGGCCGGATCGGCACCGGGCGGTACGGCCCCCGTGGCAGTGGCAGTGGCAGTGGCAGTGGCAGTAGCCGTAGCCGTCCGGCGCGCCGCGCGGGCCACGCCGAGCAGCGCGGCGCGCCGGTGCCGGTACCGCGCCACCACGTCCGGGGCCGGCGGCCCGGGCGAAGAAGCGGTCGTGTCCATGCTGCCGGTCAGCAGGGCGAAGCAGTGCGCCATCCGCCGCGCCGTGCCCCACCCGTCGACCACGGCGGTGGTGGCCAGCTCGCTGCACGTGGCGAAGGACTCCTCGACCACCCGTAACGCGGCGCCGTGACCGTACTTGGTGTGTTCGGGCCGGTAGGGGCAGAAGGCCAGGCTGTCGTTGGGGGCCAGTGTCCCGGGCTCGCTCTCCGGTTCCTGTGCGACCAACTGCTCGGCGAGCAGCAGGTATTGACGTTCCGACATGGGCCGTGAGGGCGGCAGGGTGCGGAAGAACGCGGCGGCGTGCGCGGCCAGGGCGTCGCGCGTGGCGGGCTCGGCCGCGGGCGCGGTGAGGCGCACCCGCAGGCGCAGGTGGGGACCGCCCTGCCAGTGGCGGAGGAAGAAGAGGCGGTCGATCAGGCCACGCCCGCGCAGTCCTTCGCCGACCCGGGGGACCAGTTCGCGGACCACCAGGTCCAGCGGGTGCGCGGTGAACACGTGTGCGCTGACCCACCGGCCCTCGGGCTCCTGGTCCGGCACGCCCGAGGGCTCACGGTTCAGCATGTCCGCGCCCCCCGTTCCGCCGCTCCCACCCCGGCCGGGGGCAGCTCGATCAGGAATTCGGCGGCGTACCGGCGGCCGTCCCGGTCGGCCGGCGCGTCGTGGAGGTCGGGCAGGGCCTCGGTGAGCAGCAGCGGCCGGCCCGTGGCCGCCGCCCGCTCGAAGAGGCGCAGCAGGTGCGGATGGGAGAAGTCGAGGTACACCGGCTTGCGGTCCTTGTCGTGCAGCGCCGGGCCGGTGAAGCCACCGGCGGGGCGCGGCGTGAGGACGCGCAGGAAGCAACACGTGGGCAGACCGAGCGCCACGCGCCAGGCGTGCACCCGGACCAGGTACGCGGCGTTCTGTTCTCCGGCTGCACGGGCGGGCGCCCGGCCGGGGCCGACGAACCACGCCGCGCGGCGCAGCACCACGGCCCCGAGGGCGAGCCGGGGCACCTTCGTCCAGCCCGCACCGACTGCCGGCTCCGGGTCCCGGTGCGAGGAGTCGGTCAGGACCGGTCCGAGGAGCTGCCAGAACTGCGGCCAGTCCGACCAGAAGGTGTACGGGGTCTGGCCGAAGGCCTCCACCATCAGCCGGGCCGGCAGCGGGAGCAGCGGTGTGGCGAGCAGGCCCAGGTGCAGCGGCCGCACGACACGGCCGGTGGGCCGGTGGACGAGGTGCAGGCGCCGGGTGTGCCGATCGTGTACGACGTCCAGATCGGCGGGGCGGATCAGCTGGTCGGCGGGCCGGTGCGAGGTGGCGCCGTCCAGGTCGACGGCGTACCGGGTGGCGGGCGCACGCTGGTTGAGGGCACTGCCGAAGGTGGCGTCGAACTCCGCGTAGAGCGTGGCGCTTTCGGAGTCGTCGCGGACGGGTTCCTCGGTGGCCGGGGGGCACGGGTGCGGTGTGCCGAGCCGGCGGGCGATCCGGGTCAGGCCGGTGCCGTGACCGCAGGTGACCGTGTTCAGCACCAGGGCCGGCCCGGCTCCACCGTCGGGCAGCGTCTGGACGTAGCAGGCGTGGCGGTCGCCCGCGGTGTGCGGATCGGGCCAGGCGCCGCAGAGCTGCCGGACGGCACGCGGAGCGAGGCGGACCGTGCCGTCGGGGGCGGGTGGGGCGTCGGCGATCAGACGGCGCAGCTCGTCGCGGCGCCGCACGTCGCGCTCGGTGGGTGGCTCGTGCCCGGCTTCGGCCCACCGGGCGCCGAAGTCCTGGAGGAAGCCGGTGAGCGGCCGTACGAAACCCGGGCCGTAGGCGGTCGAGGCGCTGTGCCGGAGCGCTTCGCGCCGGGGGGTGAGCGTGTCGAAGGGGGCGAGCAGCGCGGGCACCAGGGCGAGATCGTCCAGGGCCGTCCGCCAGGCGGCCGGATCGAGGACGGCGGTGGTGCCGGCGGCGAGGGTGTTGTGGAAGTACGGCGTCCCGCGCTCCAGTCGTTCGGCCCCACCGAGCAGTCCGAGCCGGCGGGCCGCGTCCGTGGTGCGGGCGTGCACGGTGGCGGCGATCTCCCGGTGGGACCCCGGCGTGGCTGCTCGGGCGGCGTCCGTGCGGTCACGGACGGCGCGCAGGTCGGCGAGCAGCGGCCAGACGCGGTCGTCGCGCCCGGGGGCGGGCAGGTGCCGGGAGAGCCAGTCGCAGAGCGAGGCCGCGTCGAGTTCCTGGTCCGGCAGGCCGAGCCGGATCTCCAGCAGGCCGAGCCGGACGAGGCGGGCGAGGACGGCGTCGGCGGTGGCAATCCCGGTCGAGCCGTCGGCGCCGCCGGCTGAGGTGCGGGCAGAGCCGGTCGTGATGTCGGCGCCACCCGCTGAGGCGTGGGCACCGGAGGTCGTTGCGTCCGCGCCGCCGTTCGAAGCGGCGGTGCTCCCGGTCGAAGTGGCGGTGTCCACGGAGGAATTGACGGCGCCACCGGTGGCGGTGACCCCGGTGGCGGTGGTGGCCCCCGGCTCGGGCGCGCCGAGCAGGGCACGCAACCGCTGCGGACTCCCGGCCTCGCGGGCCGCCGCCAGTATCGCGTCCAGGGCCGGCGTGGCGGGCAGGGCGCGCACCTCGCCGGAGGGCCCCGGTGCGGTGAACAGCCACTGCTCGTCTCCGCCGGTGGAGCGCACGCGGGTGGCCCACGGGTTGACCCGCAGGCGTACCGCCGCGTCCAGCTCGGGCAGGAGGGCGACAGCGGCGGCGATCCGGGACAGCGGCAGCAGACTCGCCTCGGCCACCTCGGTCCGGACGGTGCTCTCCAGGCGTACCGCGGTGTCCGCGTCCGCCGCCCAACGGCCGAAGCCGGCGGCGGCGAAGGTGGTCAGCGGGCTGGGCTTGGCCATGGCGCGGGCCGCGTACTTGGCCAGCCGGACCGCCGCCCCGTCCAGTGGCCGTCGGCCGGCCCCGTCGCGCTCGCTCCAGCGCAGCACGTCGTCGTACAGGTCCGCGCTGGCGTAACCGAGACCGGCGGCGAACGCATGGTCCCGTACGAGTCCGGCGAGGGCCGCCGCCGCGGACCGGGTCTCGGCCGCGAGGGTGTGCTCCAGCTCGGCGAAGAGCACGGCCCGGGTGCGGTGTCGGGCGCAGTGCCGGTGGAGCCGCTCGGTGAGGGCGGTCCCGAGCACGTGCGGCGGGGCTGTCCGGTCCAGCAGCGCGGTGATGCGGGCGCCTTGGTGGACGGCGCGGCGCAGGCCCACCAGCCGTGCCTTGAACGGGCGGGCGGGCTCCGTGCCGATCAGGGCGTACAGCGCCGCGCCGAGACACTCCGCGTCGGCGGCGAGCCGCTGGTCCAAGGACACGATACGCGTGGCGAGTTCGGTACTGCGCGGGATCCGGGAAGCGTCCAGGGCGGTGCCGGGGAGCCCGGCGATCCGCACACCGACGGGGGCGGAGAGCGGGCCCGCGCCGGGAGCGGTGGCCGAAGGGGCCGCGGGGGTGGTCGGGGCGCCGGGGGCCATCAGAAGACCACCGGGAGGCGGAAGGCGGCGCCCGGCCGCGCCGTGCCGAGTGCCACCTGGAAGAGCACCGTCTCCTCGTCCGGCGCCAGGTCGAGCAGGCGTTCCGCGCAGGCGGCGTCGTAGCCGTTGTGCACGCGGGCGGACAGACCGTGGCCGGCCGCGACGACGCAGAGCCGGTGTGCCACCGCACCGGCGGTCAGGTGGAGCCTGCGGAAGGCGTCCGCGCCGTACCGGGCCACCGCACTGCCGCGCCGGACGGCGACGTAGGCGGTGCAGGCGGTGGCGCGGAAGTTCAGTGATACCCGGCCCTCCGTCTGCCCGATCTGCTCCAGCAGGGCGAGCGGGTCGCCGTCGCGCACCGGGCGCAGTCGGCCGCCGTCGTGGACGTAGTGGCCCGGCGTGACGCCTTCGACACGCCGTACCAGAAGGTGGCAGGAGAAGTCGCCGAACGGCGCGTCGGTGAGGGCCGCATCGAGGTCGGCGAGCAGCGCCCGCGGGGCGGCCACCGGGGCCGGGTCGAAGAGCGCGGCACCGGAGTGGCGGGCGCGGAGCACCGGGGCCAGGTCGGGCGGAAGCCAGGCCCGATCGGTCGGGTGCCGCGCGGACGGCCCGATCTCCAGGAACCCCATCGGGTGTTCCCCTGCGGCCTGCAGCCCGTTCGCGCAGAGCCCGAGCAGGCGCTCGCGGTCGGCGACGGGCCGGGCTCGCAGGCCGAGGGCGGCGGCGACCAGGTGCACGGCGCCCAGCAGCATCCCGGCCTCCTGGGCGCACAGCCGCGGGGCGTAGTCGCCGTAGAGCCGCGCCGTCCGCGCGAACCGGCTGGTGATCACGAGGTATCGGGGCGGGCCCGGATCACCCGGCCGCTGGATCGTCTCCCCGTCGCCCGGTCGGCGCCGTCGAACGAGCTGGTGGTGGAGCGGATCGAAGCGGTACGCCCCCTCGGGGGTGACCAGGGTGAGTTCGCTCGGATAGCGGCAGCGTGCGGAGGCCACCGCACGGTGGAGCGGGCGGCCGCCCGGCGTCAGATCGTGCTGGAGCAGCCCGTAGGAGTAGTGCAGCAGCGCGGCGAGGACGGCGGGGTCGGCGAGGCCGGCCGGGGAAGCGGGGGAGGGGGTGAGGTGGAGCGGCGGCGGGGCCAACGGCAGGCGTGGTCCGTCGGGAAGCACCTCGGGGCCCGCGTCGGCCGTGCCCGGGGCCGGGAACCCGGCGGCGAGGGTGTCCGGGATGGCCCGGCGGGAGTAGACCGCCTCCGACCACAGCGTCATCGGAAACGGGCCGCCGCTCACGGGACTCTTGGCGACCGCGTCGACCGCGTCGACCGCGTCGACCGCGTCGACCGCGTCGACCGCATCGACCGCATCGACCGCATCGACCGCGTCGGCCACGTCGGGTGGATCGGGCTGGTCGGCCGTGTCGGCCGGCTGCGCCGCGTCGGTCCCGTCCCTCACGTCTGTCTTGTCCAGCACGCCTGCCCCGCTGAGCACGCCTGCCCCGTTGAACACGCCTGTCCCGCTGAACACGTCTGTCCCGTTCAACACGCTTGTCCCGCGAGGCCCGCCGACCCCACTGGTCACACCGGACACGCCAGTCACCGGGGCTCTCCCCGTTCCTTCCCTCACGCCGCGTCCGCGACGTCGAAGCGCCCGGTGCGCAGGTCCAGCACCGCCGGCCCGCTCGCCGGTGACGGACGGCCGCCGTCGGAGCCGTCCAGGCCCGCCATCCGGTACAGCAGGTGCAGGCAGAGCCGGTCGGCGGCGAGCGCCGCGACGGGACCGCCCAGATAGGGGCTCGGCGTCCGCCCGCCACTGTCGCCGGTGCTGTCGGCGGTGCCCGCCGCCTCCTGGCCGCTCCCGGACCCGCTGTCCGGTGGCCCGCCGGGGGCCGGTGACCGCGACGCGCCGTGCGCAGCACCCGGGTCCTTCGGTGCGCCCGGATCGTCCACCGCGCTGATCGCGATGTGCTCCCCCCGGCCCGTGGCCTGCCCGTACGGGACCCCGGCACGCACCGCCAGCGCGCGGGCCCGCGCTGCCGGTTCCGGGGCGAGCACGTCAGAGCCGAGCAGCAGCGCGCCCGTGTCGGCGGGCAGTTCGCGAAGAGGTCCGTTCAGCTGCTCGAAGCGGAAGCAACCGCCCTCCGCTTCGAGCGACGCGACGCATTCGCGCAGCCGGGCCGTGTCCGTCGTGGGCTCGGCGCTCCGGGCCGCCTCGTCGGCGAGGTGAAGGCGGACGTGCGCCACACCGGAGGCGAGCAGGGCGAGCACCAGTGCGCCCGCCACGCGTCCGGATCCGACCACCACGGGGGCGCAGCCGCGGTAGCGCTCGAAGCGGTGCTCTGGCGAGTCCGCACGCGCGGCGACGAAGTCGATCAGCGCGGCGTGCCGTTCCCGCACCTGCGGACTGAGCCCGTGCGGCAGGTCATCCGTGGCATCGCGTACGAAGCCTTCGCGGGCCAGCATGTCCACCAGCGCGCGGACCTGCCGCGCGGCCTGCGGCGGGAGGTCGGCGGCGAGCCGGTCCAGGCTGCTGCCGCCGTCCAGGAACGGCCGCAGCCGCTCCAGCCAGGGGTACATGCCCGGCACGGCGAAGGCCGCGGTGTGCCGGGGCCCGCTGATCACCACACCTCGGTCGGAGGGCAGCAGATGTGTGTCGGGAAGCAGTCTCGGCCTCATCGCCACCTCCATCGGATGCCTCAACGGGAATGTGTGCTTCCGCAGACGCGCGAGCGCCCGCCGAAGCCGCGACTCGTGGCCTCTCGGTGGCCGACCCTAGCCGAGTCCAATGGTCTAGTCCATCCCCTTCACAAGCGCCGATTGCCACGCTAGGGTCCGAACTCGTTGTCGACACGGTCTTGTTGACACATCGTCAGTTATGGGAAGGAGGGTTCTGATGAACGAGTTCAGCAACGGTTCGCCCTCGCTCGCCGCGGCGGTCGCCGACCTCGCGCTGGACCTCGACCTCGGCTCGCTGGCCGAGGACGAGCACAGCCAGTCGCTCACGGCGGGACACGGCATGACCGAAGTGAGTGCGTCCTTCTGCTGCGCCCCGCCGCCGAACTGCTGCAACTGCAGCTGTTCCTGAGTCGGCAACGTGTGCCGGGCGGGCCGGCCCGCCCGGCACACACCGGCGTACACCCTCTGAGGAGCTGCGGCCCTCGCCTTGACCTCAAGCGTGCTTGAGGAAGGAGGCTCCAGGCATGGACACCGAAGAGATGCGGCGGCAGGTGCAGAGCCTGACCGACCGTGCCGAGATCACCGACCTGCTGGACCGCTACCTGCGCTCCCTGGACGACGGGGTCTTCGACGAGGAGTGGGCGCGCGCGTTCCACACCGAGGACGTCACCGCGGACATGCCCGTCGGCGTCGTCCACGGCCGCGACGCCCTGCTGGCCCAGGTCGGGCGGGCCATGGCGCTGTTCGACCGAACCGTGCACCTGGGGACCAACGCCGTCATCGAGGTCGACGGCGCCCGGGCCACCGCCCGTGGCGCCCAGTTGAGCACCCACGTCCTGGCGGACGGCTCGGGCGGCGTCTTCGTCTCCGCCGGTCATGCCGACACCGAACTGGTCAGGACGGACGAGGGCTGGCGGATCTCCGCATCGGCGCTGCGGGTGGTGTGGACCCAGGGTCCTCCACCACGGCTGCCGGACGACTTCGCCCACGCACCCGTGGGCGGGACCGCTCCAGCCTCCTGACGGACGCGTGCCGGAGCGCTCCGCTCTCGCCGTACGCGAAGGAGGGGGCCGGCGCCATCGCGCCGGCCCCCTCCGCTGTGCCTCGCGCCGGACTCAGGTCAGAAGCAGGAAGGAGGTCCAGGTGGTGCCGCCGTACATGGGCTTCTCCGCGGCGAGCTGCCCGTTGGCCTGACCGCCGTAGAGGTGCATGGTGCCGTCGCTCCAGATGGCGAAGACGTCGGAGATGCCGTCTCCGTTCACGTCGGCCGCGGCCATCTGCTTGGTCGTGAGCCAGGTGGTGCCGCCGGTGGTGACGCGCTTGCCGTCGGCGACCTGGCCGTTGCCGAGGCCCTTGTAGTAGTTGAGCGTGCCGTCGTTCCAGACGGCCATGACGTCGGCGACGCCGTCACCGTCGAAGTCGCCGTCGAAGAGCTGCTTGACGGTCCCCCAGGTGCTGCCGCCCACGGTGACCTTGACGCCGTTGCCGAGCTGGCCGTTGCCGAGGCCGGGGTAGACGTGCAGGGTGCCGTCGGTCCAGACCGTCATGATGTCGGCGTTGCCGTCGCCGGTGAAGTCACCGGCCGTCATCTGCTTGATCGTCTTCCATGTGGTGCCGCCCATGGTGACCGCGCGCCCGTCACCTATGTGCCCCTGGCCGTCGCCGGGGTAGACGTGCATGGTGCCGTCGGTCCAGACGGCCATGACGTCGGCCTGGCCGTCGTTGGTGAAGTCACCCTTGGCGATCTGCGGCGCGGTCCGCCACGTCGTCCCGCCCAGCATCTGGATGTGGGTGCCCGCCAGCCCGTTGGCCTTGTCGCCGGGGTAGAGGTTCATCGTCCCGTCACCCCACACGCCGGCCAGGTCACCGACACCGTCACCGGTGAAGTCGTCCTGTACCCGGAACGCGGTCTTGGCCACCCAGGTCGCGATGTCGTCGACACGGGTGTCGACGGCGTCGCGGCGGGTCTCGGCCGGGTCGACGCCCAGGCATCCGCCCTGCCAGGAACGCGAGGCGACGGCGACGAGTTCGGGACTGCCCTCGACGGTGCGGAAGGCGGGAGCGCCGGCGTCACCCTGGCAGACGGTGGCGTTCTGCGCGCCGTTCACAGTGAGCGCGGCACCGTCGGTGGCCGCCACCGTGAACTGTCCGCTGTGCGCCTTGTTCGGCACCCACTCGGTGGCCGTACGCCCGAACCCGACGTGGGTCAGCTGCTCACCGTCGGCGGCCGGGGTGGTGGCGACGCGGACGGGGCTGATGGCGGGGTCGAGGATGCGCTTGGCCAGTTTGACCATGACCAGGTCGCGGTCGGGGTGGGGCACGAGTTCGACGGCGTCCTGGACGCTGCCCCCGGTCTGGGAGAGGTCGCCGCGGCCCACGGTCACGGTCGTCTTGAGGGCCGGTTTGCCGGCGGCGGGCTTGCCGTCGGCGGAGAAACAGGACGCCGCGGTGAGGACCCACTGGGGGTCGACGAGCGTGCCGGTGCAGGCGCGTTGCGTGTCCCCGCTGCCGATGTCGACCTTCGCGACGAACGACGGGGGAGTGGTGCTCTCAGGGCCGTTCAGGGCCCCGGCGGGAGTGGCGCCGAGACCGGTGACCAGAGCGGCTGCCACGGCAGAGCCGATGGCCCATCTGCTCCGGGAACTCTGTGCGGGCATGGTCATCCTCGCTGTGCCGTCACGGATTGCGCGCACACTGCGCACAAGTCTGAAGATCGCCAGGAAGCTTTCCATGAAAAGGAAAAGAAGCGCCAACGTATGAAATTAGTAAAACGAGCAAAGGGGACATCAGTTCTGTGACCTATCCCACAGGGGGCCGACGGGCGAGATGACATCTGAGATGGCGGGATGACACTGTGAGTGTCACAAAGGAATCCGATCTCTACGAGATCGTCCGCCGTCTCTGGCCGCTGCATCGCACCATCGTCCGGGCCGTCGAGCGTGAGGTCACGCCTTTCGGCCTGAGCGCTGCCCTGCATGCCCTGCTCGACCGGCTGCGCACCCACGGACCCCAGACGGTCCCCCAACTCTCCCGCGCCCTGGGCCTGGACCGGCAACCTGTCCCGCGCTGGGTGAACGACACCGCCGCACTCGGCCTCACGGACTCCGCGCCCGACCCCGCCCACCGCCGCTCCCGGTTGGTCCGCCTCACCGCCCACGGCGCCGACACCATCGACCGTGTCCGGGCCGCCGAGGCCGCCGAACTGCGCACGGCGCCGGCCGACGTGACGGCCCAGGAGGTCGCCGCCTGTCTGCGCGTCCTCACCCGTCTCGACGAGGAGTTCCACCGTCTCGCGACCGACGACACCCGAAGCGAGACCCCCACGAGAGGAACCACCCCATGACCGGGCACGACACCCGACGGGCCGTCCCGGTCACCGGCACGGCATCCGGAACCGCACCCGCCCCCGGCGGTGGCGCCCTCTACTACGAGGCCCTCGGTGAGCCCGACGGCACGCCTCTCGTCCTCGCCCACGGCGGCATGCTCGACCTCACGATGCGGGACGAACTCGCCCCCGTCCTGGCCCCGGCGGGCCACCGCGTGGCCAGGTACGACCAGCTGCGGCCACGGCCGCTCCTCCTCGGTCACGGGCGACTGGTCCGACCACGCGGACCCGCGTGCCCTTCTCGCACACCTGCGTCTGGAGAACCCGGTTCTCATCGGCCTGTCCGGCGGCGCCCGACTGATCACCGACCACGCCCGTCGACGTACCGGACGACGATCCCACCGCCCCTTCCGCCCTCGTCCTCGCGGCCCCGGGACTCAGTGGACGGGAGTTCACCGACCCCTGCATCCACGCCAACGCCCGAGCCCTCGGTGGCCGCCTGGTGACCGTTCCCGGAGCCGGGCGCACCGTCAACCTGGAGGCCCCCGACCGCTTCGAACGGGAGGTCCTCTCCTTCCTCGGCGGGCGGCGATGAGTGCTCGCCGTCCGCCGTCCGCCGGCCGGCAGCCGGCGCCCCGTGGCCGTGTGACCCTTCTGTGAAGGGCTGCCTCGTCCTTCCGGGGCCCCGCCGCGGGTGCGTGCGTGTTCCGTATTGTGGTCTCGGGAACTGCTGGTCGACCGAGGGGGGCGTGTGCCGCTGTACAAGGGCGACCCCAGATCCGTCGGCGGCTACAAGCTGGTCGACCGCCTCGGGGCAGGCGGCATGGGGATGGTCTACCGGGGCAGATCGCGTTCCGGGCGCGAGGTCGCCGTCAAGATCGTGCACGCCGACTATGCCCAGGACCCGGTCTTCCGGGCCCGGTTCCGGCAGGAGATCGAGGCCGCCCGCCGGGTGAGCGGCGCCTTCACGGCCGCCGTGGTGGACGCGGACCCGGAGGCCGAGCTGCCGTGGATGGCCACGCAGTACGTGCCCGGCCAGTCGCTCGCCGCCCGTATCCGTGACCAAGGACCGCTGCGCGTCCCGGAGCTGCGGCCGCTCGCCCTGGGCCTGGTGGAGGCGTTGCGGGACATACACCGGGCCGGGGTGGTGCACCGCGACCTGAAGCCGGCCAACGTCCTCATGGCCGAGGACGGCCCGCGGGTCATCGACTTCGGTATCTCCCGGGCCGCTGAGAGCCACCACACCCTCACCGAGACCGGGCAGGTCATCGGCACCCCGACCTTCATGTCCCCGGAGCAGTTCACGGACGCCCGGACGGCCGGGCCGGCGTCGGACATCTTCTCGCTCGGCGCGCTGCTGGTGTACTGCATCACCGGACGCGGCCCCTTCGACGCCGACAGCCCCTACCTGACCGGCTACCGGGTCGTCCACAACCAGCCCGCCCTCGACGGGGTGACCGGGTCCGTGCGCGCGGTCCTGGAGCGCTGCCTGGCCAAGGAACCCGGCGACCGGCCCGGACCCGACGAACTGGCACGGGAGTTCGCCAGGGTCCTCCCGGAACCGTCGCCGGGCGAACCCGAGACGATGACGCTGCGGCTGCCCTCCGCGCGCCCCGGTCCCGCGCCCCCGGCCGGCGATCCGGCCGCGACCCGCCATCCCCGGTGGCGTGGAACGCGGGTGCTGATGGCCGCGGCCGGCGTGCCGGCCGTGGTCCTGACCGGCTGTCTGCTGCTGGTGCCGTCACGCGGTGACGGCGCGACAGGCGCGACAGGCGCGGCACAGGCACGGACCACGGCTCCCAGCCGCTGGGCCCCTCTGCCGCCCGGCTGGAAGCCGTGGCAGACGACCGCGTCCGCGATCGCGGAGCAGGGCGTGAGGAAGGCGCCGGGGTACGAGGGGAACCGGGAGCCGGCCTGCGTACCGGACGACGGCGCCCTCTACTGCGCCGGAAGCGCCCTTCTGCCCGAACGGATCGACGCCACCACGGGACGCACCCTCTGGCGCTCCGGCATCGCACCCCCCGGCATCCCGGCCGACCGGTACGTCACGGCACTCCTCGGCGTGTACCAAGGCGTAGTGCTGGTGGAACTGACGGTCACCGGCGCGGACGGCAAGGGACAGGCGCAGTCCGTCCTCGCGCTCGACAGCACGAGCGGCACTAGGCTCTGGTCCCACCCCGTACGCACCGACAGCCTGGGCTCCGTCTACGCGGCTGGCGTGACACTGACGCAGAAGGGCGACGGCACCGCGGTGAGCGTCCGCTCGGCGCGCGAGGGCACCGTACGCCGGAGAATCCCCGTGCCCGCCGGGTACGACTGCCTGTTGCTCGCCGCCGAGAACCGCCCCTACGTGGAGTGCATGACCCGGCAGGAGGGCTCGCACAGCACGAAGTTCCTCGTCGTCGATCCCGCCGACGGCACCGCGCGCACCCTGGCGTCACCCGCCCAGTCGAGGAGCTTCGTCGGCGTCCAGGACGGGCGACTGGTCTTCGTGGAGGCGGACGACCGTCCCGTGGCCAACAGCCCCGACCTGATCTACACCCGGATCGTGCGCGTGGACCCGGACACCGGCAGGCGCACACTGACCCCGCTGCCTCAGCGGTACCGGGGAGGGGTCCCGACCCTGGCGCACGGCACGCTCTACTTCGCCACCTCCAGCGGGCTGGTCACGGCCGTCTCACCCACGACGGGAGCCCGGCTGTGGCAGAGCCACACCCCCCTGGAGACACCGGGCCAGGCCTCGGTGGACCAGAAGGGGCGCACGGTGTACCTGGCCGGAGGCAGCGGCCGGGTGGCGGCCCTCGACACGGCGACCGGCACCCTGCTGTGGGAGTCGTCGGCGCGCGCGGAAGTGCTGGACACCGGGCTTCTGCCCACCGTGTGGTTCAACAAGGGCGCCCTGGTCCTGGCAACCTCCGACGGCACCCTGTTCACGCTCGACCCGGCCCACCCCGACCGCAAACCCGTCCCGGGCTGACACGGACGGACGCGATCGGCTGCGCCGCACCCGTGGAGCTTCCTCCGGGTCCGGTCGAGAAATCCAGGGCGACCCGGAGCGGGCGGGCTGCCTTCCAGCTGTGTGGGTCGCGGGAACCGCGCTCGACGACTGGCAGGCGGTCCTCGACCTGATCGCGGCGAGTGGCCGGCGGAGTGAGTACTCCGAGGGCGGAGTGGTCGTGCCGCTGCCGCGACTACGTCAACCAGCGGCCACGGCCGCCACGTCGCCGCGCACGGTCCGTTCCTCCGCGTCGGCCAGCCAGAAGCAGACCGGGGGCAGGCCCAGTTCGATCACGGTCAGCGCGATCTGGAACCAGTGCGGCCAACCGTGTACGGCGAGCGAGAGCAGCCGTCCGGCGCCGCCCAGCAGGAATACGCCGGCCAGCCACCGCACTGCCTGGGCCGGGATCGGGCGCTGCCGTGCGGCCCAGAGCCACGCCAGCCCGTAGCCGACGAAGCTGGCTCCCATGAAACGGCCCCAGCTGTCGACCGTCGTACCGGCCGAACCGGCGCCGAAGATCGCCGCGTTGCCGAGTGCCACGTGGAACAGGCCGATCGCTGCACAGGACCAGCCCATCAGCTGAGTGAGCAAGCGCAGAGCCCTGGCCATGGTTCCTCCGAGTCGTCGTGACGGAGCTTGGTCGGCATGCGTCTCCTACAGTGCGTGCACTAGTGGACGCGTGTCAACTAAGCTGCGGGCGTGCCTCCTCGCCAGCGACTCACCCCCGCCGCCCGTCGTGCGCAACTCCTCACCGTCGGCGCACGGCTCTTCGCCGCGTACCCGTACGCCGACGTGCTGATGGAGGAGGTCGCCGCACAGGCCGGGGTCTCCCGGGCCCTGCTCTACCGTCACTTCCCGAGCAAACAAGCCCTTTTCGCAGCCGTGTACCGGGAGGCGGCGGACCGGCTGCTCGCCGAGACCCGGTTCGACCCGGCCGACTCCCTGGTGGAACAGCTCGTCCAGGGGATGGACGTCCATCTCGACTATTTCGTGGCCAACCGCCATGCCGTCCTCGCCGCGAACCGGGTGCTCGCGGGTGACCCGGTGGTCCAGACGATCATGACCGACGAGCTGGACGCGCTCCGCGCGCGGCTGCTGGCCGTTCTCCCGCTCGCGGACGGCAACGCCCGCGAGGCGGTGTCCGGTGTCCTGAAGAGCTGGCTCGTCTTCGTCCGGGTCCTCTGCGTCGACTGGCTCACCCACGAGACCTGCACCCGCACCCAGTTGCGCGACGTCTGCATCGGCGCGGTGCTCGGCGCCCTCCGCCCGCTGCTCGCGGAGGACCCCGCTCCCGACTGGCCCCGCCGGTCCCGTACACCGGGACAGGAAGCCTGACGCTGCCCCGCCCGGTGGGCCGTCGCCCCTGGCGGACGCCGTGGGCGGCTGCCTGGTCAGGACTGCTCGTGCCGGGTGAACGCGGCGATGAGGTCGTGCGGTGTGGTGTCCTCGGACTCGGCGCCGTGGGCCGGGAGGCCCTCGAAGGTGGGGGCCTCTTCGCTACGAGGGAACATGGCCCGCTCGTACTCGGTGAGCGCGGCCTCGACGTCGCCGGGGTGCGCGGCCAGGGCCTTGCCGAGTTCGGCGCCGTCGAGCATGGCCAGGTTGGCGCCCTCGCCGTTCGGGGCCGCCAGGTGGGCGGCGTCGCCGAGCAGCGTCACCCCCGGCACCCTCTCCCACTGGTGCCCGGTCGGCAGAGCGTGCAGCGGGCGCAGGATCGGCGGGATGTCGCTGTCGGTGATCAGCGCGGTCAGCTCCGGAGCCCAGCCGTCGAACTCCCGCGCGATCCGTGCGGTTGCCGCGGCGGCATCGGTGAAATCGACGGCGGCGAACCAGTCCTGCGGCTCGTCCAGGCCCACGTAGGCGTGCAGGGTGTCGTCCCTCTCCCGGTGAGCGAAGATCTCCCGGCCGGGCCTGACCGCGATCATCGATCCGCCGCCGACGGCCTTCGCCACGGCCGGGTGCCGGGTGTCGGCGTCGAACAGGTAGGTCTCGACGACCGACTTGCCCACGTACTCGGGCACGGCGGTGGAGAGCAGCGGGCGCACCCGTGACCACGCGCCGTCCGCGCCGACCAGCAGGCCGGTGACGACGGTGCTGCCGTCGGCGAACGTCACCTCGTGACGGCCGTCGCCGAGGGAACGGGTGCCGCCGGCCTTGCGGCCCCACCGGACGGTGCCGGCCGGGAGCGAGTCGAGCAGGATCTGCCGCAGCTCGCCGCGCAGCACCTCGGGGCGCCCGCCCGTGCCGTCGTCGGCTTTGTCGAACAGGACGGTCCCGTCCGGGTCGAGGAACCGCATGGCCTGGCGGCCCTCCAGGACGAGGCCGCGGAACTCGTCCATCAGATCGGCGGCTTCCAGGGCGAGTTGGCCGTTGTAGTCGTGGATGTCGAGCATCCCGCCCTGCGACCGCTCGCTCGGGGAGGACTCCGCCTCGTAGACCGCGGCCGGTATTCCGTGGAGGTGCAGGACGCGGGCGAGCGTGAGCCCGCCGAGCCCGGCGCCGATGATCGTGACGTCAGTGGTCATGGGAAATCCCTTACTGAGAACTGAGAACTGAGAACTGGGAACTGGGAACTGGGACGATGCGATGCCGGCGGCCGGTGCCGTCGATGGCAGGCGCCGACGAGTTCCAATGTCCCGGCAGCCGCCTACAGCTCACCGACAGATCGGCAGCCACCCCTACAACGGCCCGACAAGCCGTCCGACAAACCGTCCGACAAACACGTACGGCACACACGTTCGGCACCCGCCTCGTCCGCGGAGCCGGTCACGCGCCATGCCGTGCCGAGACCATACGTGTGGCGACCGCCGCGGCGACGCACGCGACGGCGGCGGCGAGGAACAGGCTGACGCGCAGGCCGTGCTCGGACCCGGCCGAGCCCGACAGCAGGGCGCCGAAGACCGCGACGGCCAGGGCCCCGCCGGCCTGACGGCTGGTGTTGGACACGCCGCCGGCCGTGCCCGTCCGGAGGGCGGGGACGTGCTCCAGCAGCACCGTGGTCGACGGCATCACCAGCGGGGCCGCCAGGCCCACGGGGCCGAGGCCGGCCCCAGGGCCGGGGTGAGGGATCCGGCCGCGATCAGGACCAGGCCCGCGACGACCGGCGCACGCGGCCCGGTCCGCCCGGCGATCCGCGCGGAGAACGGGGTCAGGCAGGCGCTGAGCGGCGTCTCCGACGAGGTCCTCGACACCCTGGCCGTGGCCCTCCGTCTGGACGACGCCGAACGCGCTCACCTCCTCGCCCTCGTCCGCCCGGTCGGCAGGTGCTCCGGAGCCGGGAGCGTCCGCCCCAGGCGGGCGAGCGGGGACAGAGCCATGAGCGAGGGAGACAGCAGCATGCCCGCGGCTGCCGCCAGGAGGCTGGTGCGCGATCCCCATCGCGCTGCGAGGAAACCGCCGAGCAGGGACCCGAGCGGAGCCAGCCCCATCCCGACGAACGTGACCGTCGCGGCGACCCGGCCCTGCATCCCGTCCGGGGTGACACTCTGCCGGACGGCCATGACCGTGACATTCACCAACTGGCCGCCGGCCCCGAACACGACATTGACCGCGAGGAGCGCGGGAACCGTCACCGCGGAGGAACTGTGCAGAGCGGGCACACACAGAAACACACCGTCGCCAAGTGCCGCCGCACACACGAGCACGGTGCCATGACCGAACCGGCTCGGCAGGTGGGCGGCCAGCAGCGACCCCAGCAGCGCACCCGGCCCCGCCGCCGCGAGCGCCAGACCGACGAAGACGCCCGGCAGGTGCAGTTCCCGGGGGAGGAAGAGCAGGTACACGGTCATCACGGCCGCGAAGAAGAACTGGAAGGCGGCCGAAGCCAGGCACACGGTCCGCAGCAAGGTGTCGCCGGTGACGAAACGAAGACCCTCATGGACGTGCCGCCAGACTCGGGGCGGCCGCTGCGGGCGTTCCGGGGCCGGGAACGATTCGGGCCGACGGATGCGTCGGATCAGCAGGAACGACAGCGCGAAGAACAGTGCGCCGCATGCCGCGGCGATCGGAGCCGACAGCACAGACACCAACGTGCCGCCGAGAGCGGGCCCGCCGATCTGGGCAGCGGACCGGCTGCCTTCCAGCGCGCTGTTGCCCCGGACCAGCTGATCTCGTCTCACCAGCCTTACGAGGGAGGTCTGGTATGCCACGTCGAAGAAGACGGACAGGACTCCGACGGCGAGTGCGAGCGCGAACAATGCGGGCAGTCCGAGCCGGCCGAAGAGGCCGGCCAGCGCGGCGGCGCCCAGGACCAGTGCCCGACCTGCGTCGGCGAGGACCATCATCGTGCGGGTCCGCCACCTGTCCACCCATGCGCCGACGAAGAGCGACAGGAACAGGACGGGTGCCTGCCCCACCGCGCGCAGGACGCCCAGCTGACCGGCGCCGGCGTCGATCGTCAAGACGGCGAAGAGCGGCAGAACGACCGCGGTCGTGTGTTCACCGAGTTGGGAGGCGGTCTGCCCCGACCAGAGCCGGCGGAAGTCGGAGTCCCGCCACAGGCTTGCCGGAGCAGGGCGGCCGGAGCCGGGGGCAGAGGAGGAAGCGGGCGGCACGGAGGGTCCCTCGGGTGGTCGGCAACGAGGCCCGCCGTCGGGCACACGGCGGGTGCACCGGACGGTTCAGGCGTGGGAAGGCTCGCTGTGCCGCGACATCAAGGGCAGCACGCGATGACAGGCCGGTCACGGCCTACGACGTCAACGCGCGCTCGGGCTGCCGACCATGTCCTCAACTCCTCGTGGACCACTGGCTGTACTGGAACTCTAGCCCTTGCCCGCGGGGGTGGCCGCCCAACTGGCGAGCAATTCGAGCCGCACACCGCGGCCCGGGTACGCACCCCGCGCACCCGGGCCGCGGACTTCGACGGGCCGTGCCCGGTGGCATGCGTCCGGCCACCCGCCCCCGGCCAGGGGCGTCCTCCGCGAGGCCGCGCCCCGGGCCGGTCAGCCGGTCGTCCGCGCCTCCAGCATTCTCCTGGCCTCGGCGACCACGGCCGGGTCGGTGACGAAGTGCGTGTCCTGCTCGGCGGACGCGCCGGAGGCGCCGAGGGGGATCCACGCGCCCCCGCGCCGGGGCTCGGCGCGGCGCTTCGCGGAGAGGTGGACGGCGGCCACGCCGGCGGCGGTCAACGACGGGATGTCCGCCGGGTGCACCCCGCCGCCCGCCATCACCTGCACGCCGGGTGCGGCCTCGACCATGGCGGCGAGGCGGGCCAGCCCCTGTGCGGCGGCCGGGGCGCCGCCGGAGGTCAGTACCCGGGTGAGCCCCAGGGCGGGCAGCAGCGCGGCGGTGGCGACCGGGTCCGCGGACAGGTCGATCGCGCGGTGCAGGGTCACCTCGACCGGGCGGTCCGCGTCGTGAGCCGCCGCGGCGAGGCGGGCGACGGTGTCGGTGTCGAGGCCGCCGTCGGCGGTGAGCGCGCCGACGACGACGCCCGAGGCTCCCGAGGCGATCACGGACCGTACCTCGGCGACCATCAGGGCGGTCTCCTCGGCGTCGTGGACGAAGTCGCCCGGTCGGCAGCGGACCAGCACCTGCACCGGCAGACCCACGGCGGCGACCGCCTCCACCAGGGCGGCCGAGGGGGTCAGACCGCCCAGTTCCAGGCCGGTGCAGAGTTCGACGCGATCGGCTCCCTGATCGAGGGCGACACGCGCGCCGGCCGGCGAGGTGACGGCGATCTCCAGCGCCGGCCGCGGGACCGGTTCCGCCGGCCCGGGCCGCCCACGCCTCGGAAGGGTGGCCTCCGGTGCGGGCGCCGGGCCCGTACCGGCGGTCCGGTGCGCGTCGAGCGGCCGGGTGGCGCGGCCGGTCATTCGTCGTCCCCGGTGAGCGGCTGGTCGGAGGCCGGGATGACGCGGGCCGTCAGGTCCGGGTCGGCCATGTCGCGGTCGAAGGGGAACATCGGGCGGCGGATGCGGCGGTGGCCGAGGCGTACCAGGTCCTGGTCGACACCGCCCGGGGTGAGGGCCATCTTCCAGCCGACCGACATGTCGACCAGCTCGGGCTCCAGGTAGCCGATCTTCACGATCACGATGTCCGCGGAGCGCGGGTCGAGGTCGAGGTCGGTGAAGTCGTGCTCGTGGTGGTACGGCTTGCGCAGCCGGGTGAGGATCGCGTGCACGCTGCCGACCCGCACGACGACCTCGGTCTCGGCGTCCCGGTCGCCGTGCCGGATCGCGTGGACCACGCCGGTCAGGGTCACGGGGCCGGCGTGCCGGTCGTCGACCTGCGCACCGGCGGTGACGGTGACGGTGGCGCCGACCCCGGCGGCGACGGCGGTCTCGATCGCGGCGGGGCCGGGCACCGAGGCGTAGATGACGGTCGGTCCGTCCTCCTTCTGGAACTCGGGGCGCTCCAGCAGCCGGGTCAGGCCCCAGGTGACGTCGCCGGCGCCGCCCGCGGTGGGGTTGTCGCCGGTGTCGCTGATGAAGTACGGACGCTGGTCGGAGGCGAGGGCCTCGTCGAGGAGTTCGTCGTAGGTGCCGGTCGGGGCGACGAAGTCGAAGTCGTGGCGGGCGTCCCAGAAGCCCCGGGCGAGGCGCTCGGCCCCGGCCGAGACCGCCGCCGTGTCATCGCCGGTGACGACCACGACGGCACGGTTGCGGGGTTCGTCCGCCCAGGCGTAGCCGACCCAGATCGCGGCGTCCGTCACGCCGTCGACGGCCTCGACCTCGTCGACCGCCGCGTACACGCTCTTGGCGGGTTCGATCCGGGTGGAGGTCTGCTCGCCGGCCAGCAGCACCGGGACCGGCACCCACGCCTTGACCGGGCGGGGGGCGCCGGAGGCCAGCAACTCGACCAGGTTGCGCACGGCACGCTCCTTGGTCTCCATGTGGTCCTCGTGCGGGGCCATGCGGTAGCAGGTGATCAGGTCGCTGCGGTGGGCGAGTTCGCGGGAGACGTTGCCGTGCAGGTCCATCGAGGTGGAGACGATCACGTCCGGGCCGACGGTGGCGCGGATGCGCTCCAGCAGCACGGCCTCGGCGTCGTCGATCCCCTCCACCGTCATGGCGCCGTGGATGTCGTACCACAGGCCGTCCGGCCGGGGCAGCGCGGCGAGGCGTTCGATGAGCTCGTCGGTGAGCGCGGTCCAGGCGGCGGCGGTGACGGTGCCCCCGGGCAGCGACTTGCCGACCAGGGCGCCGTGCCATTCGGCGGCCTCGCGCAGTTCCTGGCCGGGGGAGAGGAAGGGGTACCGGTCGAGCACCTCGGCACCGCGCGAGGGGTGGAAGGCGGGTGCCTCGGTGCGGGCCGGGGAGAAGGTGGAGGACTCGATGCCGAGGCCGGCGACGGCGATGACCGGGCGGGCGACGGCGGTACGGGTGTGCGTCATGGCTCCTCGTGCGGGGTGATGGTGCGCAGTGGGTGTGGCCGGGTGGGTACGGCGGATCGGGTCGGGCGGGCCGGGTGGGCCGGGGGGTCGGGTATGGGGGAGTGGGCGGGGCGGTCGGCGCTTTCCGCGGGCCTCGGGCTGCCGTCCGGGGCCCGGGGCGCGGGCACGGAACCTGGGTGAGTGCCCCGGTACGGGGCCGGTCCGCGGGCGGGTGGCTGGATGTGGGGTCGGTTCGCGGGCGGATGGCCGGGTCCGAGCCGAGGGGACACGGACGAAAGCCGGGGTCCGGGCGCTCGCCCGGTGCGGTTCCCGGGCCCCGGCTTTCTTCGCTTCCTTCGGGACTTCTTTCTCGGGCGGGAGTACGACTGCCGTACGGCTCAGGAGCCGTAGACCGTGGAAAGAAGCCGAAGTCCTGCCCGCACGAGGCGCTTTGAGTGGGTGTCAGTCCCTCCTGGAAGGCGTGGCGGCAGGGATCCGGTCCGTGCCGGTGACGGTGCCGCCGGCATCGCCCAGGGCGCGGGCCAGGGCGCGCTGCAGGGCGGACAGCCCGGCGCCGACCAGCCCCGCGTCGGCGCCGAGGACGACCCGCTCGATGGTGAGGTGTTCGGTCACCAGCGGGTGGCAGCTCTCGTAGAGCTGGCTGCGCACCGCGGCCACGAACGGTTCCAGGGTGGAGAGGATGCCGCCGAGGTAGACGGCGTCCGGGTTGAAGAAGTTGACGTTGGCGGCGAGCACCTGGCCGAGGTGGTCGCCGGCCCTGCGGACGGCGCGGGTGGCCTCCGGGTCGGCGTCGGTGGCGAGCCGGACCACGTCCTCGGGGCTGGCGACGTCCAGACCGCGTTCGCGCAGGATGCGCACGAGGGCGGCGCCGGACGCCACGGTCTCCAGGCAGCCGGTGTTGCCGCAGGAGCAGGGGATGTCGGCGCCGCCGTCGATGCGGATGTGGGTGATGTCGCCGGCGGCCCCCGTCGCGCCCCGGTAGAGGCGGCCGTCCGCGATGACGCCGGCGCCGATCGCCGAGCCGATCTTCACGGTGATCGACTGCCGGTGCTCGGCGGGCCTGACGCTCTGCTCCCCGACCGCCATGCAGTTGGCGTCGTTGTCGACGACGGCCGGGACCCCGAAGCGCTCCTCCAGCCAGGCGGCGACCGGGAAGCGGTTCCAGCCGGGCATCCGGGACGGCAGCACGACGGCGCCGGCGTTCACGTCCACCGGCCCGGGCAGGGACAGCCCGACGCCCCGGAGCCGGTCGCGCCCCCGCTGCTCGGCGAGCAACTCCAGGTGTTCGGCCAGCAGCGGCAGGGCGGTCTCGGGCCCGTCGGCGATCTCGAAGGGGACGTTGGTGACGTCACCGACGCCGCCGCCCGGGAGCACCACACCGATGCGGGCATGGCGGCCGCCGACGTCGGCGGCGACGGCGTACTCGTCGGTGCTGCCCGCCCTGAGCACCCTGCGGGGGCGGCCTCCGGTGGAGGACTGGGTGCCCTCCTCGGCGATGAGCCCGCGCTCGACCAGCTCGGCCACGGTGAGGGAGATGGTCGAGGCGGCCGCGCCCAGGAGCTGCGCGAGTTCGGCGCGGGACGACGCCTGCCCCGAGGCGACGAGTTCGAGGACCCGGGTCGCGAGGGCCGCGCCCTTGGGCGCGCTCCCCCTCGCCGTGGTGCCCCTCGGGGACACGCCCTTGGTGGTCTTGCGGTCCCGTGCACTTATTTCAGACATGTACGAAGTAACTTCCGCAGTGTTGGGTGTGACGGAGACAGTACGCCCGTCCGGGCAGGCGGGGAACAGCTCCTTGAAGAAAGTGGAGAGCGTTGATGCAAAGTGAATTCGCCTCAAACTGGTGCATACACGCCGCTTGGGGCATCCAGAGGGGGCGGAGGAGACTTTCTTCGGAATCGGAGTAACTTACTTGTTACTAATTCTTGTTTGTTTGTTCGGCGCGTCCGTCGTTGACTGTCGCCATACACAGCGCCGATCCCGCGGCGCCGGTCCGGGGGCGTCCCGGGACGTTTGCGGGTCCTTTCACTCTGAGGAGAGTCATGTTCCTTGCTCACACGGCGGCCGGCCGCCGCTGGGCCCTCGTCGCGGGTGCCGCCGTCCTCACCGGCGCGCTGGTCACCGGCTGTTCCGGGGGTGGCACCTCGTCCTCCGGTTCGGCGTCGTCGGACACGATCAACTATGCCCTCCCGGCCAACTTCACGCCGAACTGGATCCTGCCGGTCGGCACCGCCGCACACCTGAACACGAACAACTCCTCCATATCCCAGGCCGTCTGGGAGCCGCTGATCGCGTACGACGGCTCCACCGGCAAGGTCGGCTGGAACAAGGACAACTCGCTGGCCACCGACGCCAAGTTCGCCCCGGACAGCAAGAGCGTGACGATCACGCTCGGCAACCGTCACTGGAGCGACGGCAAGCCGGTCACCTCGCGTGACGTGGAGTTCTGGTTCAACCTGGTCAAGGCGAACAAGGCGGACTGGGCCAGCTACAGCCCGGGCAAGGCGCCGGACAACTGGACATCGTTCAAGACGACCGACGCCACACACTTCACCCTCACCTTCGACAAGGCCTACAACCAGGAGTGGATGCTCGCCAACGAGTTGAGCATGATCCGCGTGATGCCGCAGCACGTCTGGGACAAGACCAGCGACGCGGGCGCCGTCTCCGACCTGGACCGCACCTCCGCCGGCGCCAAGCAGGTCTGGACGTACCTCAACAACGCGGCCAAGAAGATCTCCGGTTACGCGACCGACCCGCTGTGGAAGACGGTCAGCGGCCCGTACACCATCAAGTCGTTCTCCACCGCGGGCAAGGTCGAACTGACCGCCAACGCGAAGTACGACGGCGGCGGCAAGGCCAACATCAAGAACGTCAACCTGCTGCCGTTCACCACCACCGACGCCGAGGAGAACGCCCTCCGCGCCGGCACCGTCGACTACGGCTACATCAACGCCACGGACCTGGGCCAGGAGGCGTCCTTCAAGGCCAGGGGCTACTCGGTGAAGCCGTGGAGCGGCTGGGCGATCACCTACATGCCGTACAACTTCAACAACCCCACCATGGGACCGGTGTTCAAGCAGCTGTACGCCCGCCAGGCGATCCAGATGTCGGTGGACCAGACCACCCTGTCCAAGGTGGTCTTCAACGGCAGCGCCGTCTCCACCTACGGCCCGATCCCGCAGGGCCAGGAGTCGTCCTTCGTCTCCGCCGAGCAGAAGCGCAACCCGTACCCGTTCGACACCGCCGGGGCGAAGAAGCTGCTCACCGACCACGGTTGGACGGAGCAGGGCGGCACCATGGTGTGCACCAGCCCCGGCACCGGCGGCAACCAGTGCGGCGCGGGCGTCGACAAGGGCACCAAGTTCCAGATGCAGGTGCTGTCCCAGTCCGGCTCGACCGTGACCGACAACATGATGAGCGCGCTCCAGTCGTCGTTCGCGAAGACCGGCATCAAGTTCGACATCAAGACCGCCCCGGTCAACTCCGTGCTGTCGCAGGCCGGCCAGTGCACCGCCGGCGAGTCGGGCTGCAAGTGGCAGCTGTCCTTCTTCGGCACCGCGGGCAGCTGGTACTTCCCCGCCTACCCGAGTGGCGACTCGCTCTTCGCCACCGGCGGCGGCTCCAACTTCGGCAGCTACTCCAACGCCGAGGTCGACAAGCTGATCACCGAGACCACCACGTCCTCCTCGAACGAGGCGGTGCAGAAGTACAGCGCCGCGCTCGCCAAGGACCTCCCCGTGGTCTGGCTGCCGGAGCCCGACTACCAGATCTCCGTGGTCAAGAACGGCCTCGACGGTTTCGCCCAGGACTCCCTCGCCAACTTCCACCCCGCCATGTGGAAGTGGACCAAGTAGGACCGGTCGGTGCCCGCGCGGGCCGACGGCACCCGGCCCACCGGCCGGCCGGCGGCCCGCGCACACCCCACGCACACCCGCGCCACACCGGCACCCGGCACACGGCATGCGCCACACCGGCATCCGCCACACGGCCGCCTGCCGCTCCGGCACCCGCCACGCCGACACCCACGTCGCAGTGACGCCCCTGTCCAGGTGACGCCCGCGCGCCACAGAGACGAAGCGACCGGAAAACACATGAGCACTCCCTCGTACCTGATCAGACGCGTCCTCCAGGCCGTCGCGGTGATCGTCATCGTGACGATCGTCGTCTTCGGCCTGCTGCACGCCCTTCCCGGAGGCCCCGCGCGCGGGATCCTCGGCCCGCAGGCCACCGCCCAGCAGATCGCCGCCTTCAACCACGAACAGGGCCTCGACAAGTCCCTGCCCGTGCAGTACTTCTACTACCTCGGCCAACTGCTGCACGGGGACCTCGGGACCTCGTACACCCTCAACGAGCCGGTCTCCCAGCTCATCACCGAGCGGCTGCCGAAGACCCTGGTCCTCACCGTGCTGTCGGCCCTCGTGGGCCTCGTCCTCGCGGTCCCGCTGGGCATGTGGCAGGCCGTGCGCCGCAACAAGGCGACGGACTACGTCATCACCACGCTGAGCTTCATCGCCTACTCCACGCCCGTGTACTTCCTCGGGCTGATCCTGGTGCTGGTCTTCAGCCAGGGCCTGGCGTGGTTCCCCTCGCAGGCCCCGCAGGGCGAGACGCTGGCCCAGGTGTTCTCCGACCCGCAGGCCCTGGTGCTGCCGGTGGTCGCTGGCGCGGCCTCCATGGTCGCGGTGTTCAGCCGGTACATGCGCTCGGCCACCCTGGAGAACCTCTCCGAGGACTACGTCCGCACGGCCAGGGCGGGCGGCACCCGCCCTGGCGCCATCCTGCGGCGGCACGTGTTCCGCAACTCGCTGACGCCCGTGGTGGCCATGCTCGGCTACTACGTCCCGGTGCTCTTCGGCGGCGCCCTGGTCGTCGAGCAGCTCTTCAACTACCCCGGCATGGGGCTGCTGTTCTGGACGGCGGCACAGTCCTCGGACTACCCGGTCCTGCTGGGCTGCGTCCTGGTGATCGCCGTCGCCACCGTCACCGGCACCCTGCTCGCCGACATCGTCCAGCGGATCATCGACCCCCGAGTGAAGGCAGGCCGGGCATGAGCGCCGTCATCCAGCCGGACACGGCCCCGGCGAAGGCCGCACCGCCGCGTGAGGCATCCGGCGCACGGCTCGCCGTCCGCCGCTTCCTGCGCAACAGGCTGGCCGTCGTCGGACTCGCCGTCGTGGTCCTCTTCTTCCTCTTCTGCTTCGCCGGTCCGCTGGTCTACTCCACCGACCAGACCCACACCATGCTCCAGCAGGTCAACCTCGCCCCGAGCGGTGCGCACTGGCTCGGCACCGACGCCGTCGGCCACGACGAACTGGGGCGGCTGATGTACGGCGGCAAGGTCTCGCTGATCGTCGGCCTCGCCGCGGGCGTCCTCGCCACCGTCATCGGCACGCTGTGGGGCGCCGCCGCCGGATACGCGGGCGGCTGGATCGACGCCGTGATGATGCGGATCGTCGACGCCGGCATCGCGATCCCGGCGCTGTTCATCCTGCTGGTGGTCTCCGCCATCACCACCCCGGGCCTGACCGGGCTCGTCCTCATCCTGGGCCTGGTCTCCTGGCTCGTGCCCTCCCGGCTGGTGCGCGCGGAGACCCTGACCCTGAAGAACCGGGACTACGTCCTGACCCTGCGCGCCATCGGCGGAACGCACGCCCGGGCGATCCTGCGGCACATCCTGCCCAACTCGGTCTCGACCGTCATCGTCGCCGCGACCTTCCAGGTCGCCGACGCCATCCTGCTGGTCGCCTACGTCTCCTACCTGGGCATGGGGGTCCGGCCGCCGCAGACCGAC
Source organism: Streptomyces sp. NPDC021356 (assembly GCF_040641015.1). NCBI lineage: Bacteria > Bacillati > Actinomycetota > Actinomycetes > Kitasatosporales > Streptomycetaceae > Streptomyces > Streptomyces sp. NPDC021356. Next base: position 88,958 of record NZ_JBFACU010000013.1, read on the forward strand.
TGGGGCGGCATGCTCTCCGCCGGTCTCACCGCCGCCTACTCCGGCTACTGGTGGCTCATCCTGCCGCCCGGCCTGGCCATCATCCTGGTGGTGTGGGCGTTCAACGCGATCGGGGACGGCCTCCGCGACGCATTCGATGTGAGGGGACGCGGATGACCGCCACCACCAAGGGCCCCGCCGCCCGCACCACGGAGCCCGGCCCGATCCTCGAACTCGACGACCTCGGCGTCGTCTTCACCACCGAGACCGGCGAGGTGCCCGCGGTCAAGTGTGTGTCCCTGACGGTCCGGCCGGGCGAGACGCTGGCCCTGGTCGGCGAGTCCGGCTCCGGCAAGTCCACCATCGCGCTCGCCGCGATGGGCCTGCTCGCCGGGAACGCCCGCGCCACCGGCAGCGCCGTCATCGACGGCACCCAGATCGTCGGCGCCGGCGAGAACGGCCTCGCGGCACTGCGCGGCAAGACCGTCTCCATGGTGTTCCAGGAGCCGGCCACCGCGCTCGACCCGCTCACCCGGATCGGGAAGCAGATCGCGGAAGTGATCCGCAACCACCGCGAGGTGTCCGCCAAGGACGCCGCCGCCGAGGCCGTCGACCTGCTGCGCCGGGTCGGCATCCCCGACCCGGACAAGCGCGCCCGCGCCTACCCCTTCCAGCTCTCCGGCGGACAGCGCCAGCGGGTCGTCATCGCCATGGCCATCGCCAACGAGCCCAGCCTGCTCATCGCCGACGAGCCGACCACCGCCCTCGACGTGACCGTGCAGGCCGAGATCCTCGACCTGCTGCGCCGGCTCGCCGTCGAGACCGGTACCGGCGTGCTGCTCGTCACCCACAACATGGGCGTCGTCGCCGACTTCGCCGACCGGGTCGCCGTCATGTACCACGGGGAGATCGTGGAGACCGGGCCGGTCGAGGACGTCCTGCTGCGCCCCGCCCACGACTACACCCGGCGCCTGCTGGCCGCCGTGCCACGGCTGTCCGTCGCCGGGGCCGCGGACGGCGGCCCCGACCGGACCGCCGCGGCGTCGCCCGCCCGGGCGTACCGTCCGGCGGCCGACTCGGCGGCCGACTCGGCGGCCGACTCGGCGGCCGACTCGGCGGCCGACCCGGCGGCCGACCCGGCGGCGCCGCCCGCCGGACCGGGCGGCCCCGAGGACGGACCCGTGGTCGAACTGCGGGACATCAGCGTGGTGTTCGGCCGCGGCAAGGCCGCCGTGCGCGCCCTGGACGGAGTGTCGTTCCGCGTCGGGGCGGCGCAGACCCTGGGCCTGGTCGGTGAGTCCGGCTCCGGCAAGTCCACCGCAGCCCGGGTCGCGCTCGGCCTGATCCCGCCCACCTCGGGCACCGTCACCCTCTTCGGCGCCGACCTCGGCCGCACCCGCGCCCGGGCCCGCCGTGCGCTGCGGGCCGGCATCGGTGTCGTCCTCCAGGACCCGGTGGCCTCCCTCGACGCCCGGATGACCGTCGGCGAGTGCATCGCCGAACCCCTGCGGATACACCGTCGGGAACTGTCCGCCAAGGACCGGCAGGCCAAGGTCGCCGCCGTCCTCGACCGGGTACGGCTGCCCCGCGAAGCCGCCCGGCGCGCGCCCCGGGAACTCTCCGGCGGACAGCGCCAGCGGGTCAGCCTGGCCCGCGCCCTGGTGCTGGAACCCCGGCTGCTGGTCGCGGACGAACCCACCAGCGCGCTCGACGTGAGCGTGCAGGAAGCGGTCCTGGAGGTGATCACCGAACTCCAGGGCGAACTGGGCTTCGCCTGCCTGTTCGTCTCCCACGACCTCGCCGTCGTACAGCACTTCGCGCAACGCGTCGTCGTGATGCGCGCCGGCCGGATCGAGGAGCAGGGCTCCACCGGGACTACCCTGCTGCACCCGGAGACCGACTACACCCGCCGTCTGCTGGCCGCCGTGCCGGTGCCCGACCCGGTGGTGCAGCGGGGCCGCAGGGCCGAGCGCCTGGCCACCCTCGCGGCCGGCCGTACGGAGGCCCAGGCGTGACCCGACCCCTCACCACCCCGCACACCCCGCAGGACCCGGCCATGCCTCCCACCCTCCGGCCGCTCCTCGCCGGCATCGACATCGGCGGCACCACCACCCAGGTGGTGGTCTGCTCCGACGACCTGACCGTCCTCGACCGGGCCGAGGCCGCCACCCCGGCACAGGAGGGCGGCCGGGCCATGGTCGGCGTCGCCCTCGACGCGCTCGCCCCGCTGCTGGCCCGCACACCGGGCCGCCTGGTGGGCGCCGGAATCGGCGCGGCCGGGGTGGTGGACTCCGCGAACGGCCGCATCCTCGTCGCCAGCGACTCCTTCCGCGGCTGGGCCGGCTTCGCCGTCACCGCCGCCGTCGAGGAAGCCCTCGGCGTCCCGGCCTACCTCGACAACGACGTCAACGCCTTCCTCTACGGAGAGGTCTGCGGCGGAGCGGTGCGCGGCGAGGCCGACGTCCTCGGCATGACCCTCGGCACCGGCGTCGGGGGCGCCCTGTGGACCAACGGCGCCCTGTACGCCGGTCCGCACGGCGCGGCCGGCGAGATCGGGCACATCCCCGGCTTCGGTGACCTGCCTTGCTCCTGCGGTGGCCGCGGTCACCTGGAGACGCTGGCCTCCGGCCGCTCCATCGGCGCCCGTTACGCCGACCGTACCGGCCGGCGCCGCACCGCCCGTGAGGTCGCGGAGGCCGCCGTCCGCGGCGACGAGGACGCTCTCGCGGTGTACCACGCCGCAGGGGAGGGCATCGCCCGCGCCATCGTCATCACGGCGGGCGTCGCCGACATCACCACGGTGGTCGTCGGCGGTGGCGTCAGCCGCGCCTGGCCCGTGCTGGAACCCGCCATCCTCTCCGCCCTCGCCGCCGACCCCCCGGTCAGCGGCCACCCCGTCCGCCTGGTCCGGGCCGCCCTGGCCTCCGACGCGGTCCCGGTCGGCGCAGCCGCCCGCGCCCGACGCGAACTGGGCACGGGGCTGAGGGCGACGGCGTCAAAGTGAAGCGGGTGCCGCGGATCCCCGCTCGGGACGGTCCGCGGCACCCGCCTGGTTCGTCCGCTGCTCCCGCTCGTGAAGGAAGCCGCCGGCGGGTGTCGCCTACAGGGGTTTGACGTTCGCGGCCTGCGGGCCCTTGGGCCCCGTCTTCACCTCGAACTCGACCTTCTGGTTCTCCTGCAGGGTCTTGAAGCCGTCCACCCTGATCTCGGAGAAGTGGACGACGAGGTCTTCGCCGCCCTCTTCCGGGGCGATGAGTCCGTAACCCTTGGCATCGTTGAACCACTTGACAAAGCCGGTCGCCATCGTTCGCTGCCCTTCCTCCCGTGAGAAGCCAGACCAGGGAGCAGACGTTCAACCCTCGCCATGGCCATGCCCGGATCTCAGACTAGCGCCGCTCTCCGTCGAAACGAGGCCGTCCGCAAGGAACGGCTCCGGCCCGGTCGAAGGGCGAGGGGCCGGCGTCCGGGGCACTGGCGCGGCAGGAATTCCCGGTGGCCCCGTCCAACCCGAAGGCGTTCATCCGGTTCGCTGTATTCCTGCCGCAGTTCGTGCCCGGGGCGCCCGGCACGTCGCCGTGCCGTCGGGTCGAGGGGAGAACCCACGGATGTCCGGTCCCTCCGGTGATCGCGAGATGAGACCCCCCCGGCTCCCCGGCCCGTCAAATGCGCAGCACTCGCCGGGCGTTGAGGTGCGCGATCTTTTCCTTGACCTCGGGCGCGAGGTCGGCCTTCTCTATCGCGGCCACCGCTTCGGCGGTCTCCTCGTAGGGGTAGTCGATCGCGAACATGACCGCGTCGGCGCCGATGGTCAGTACGGCGGCCTGCACGGCCTGCGGGGCCGGCACTCCGCTCGTGGTGATCAGGATGTTGCTTCCGAAGTACTGCGACGGCATCCGTTCGAGCGGTGTCCCGACCCGCAGAGTGCGGTAGCGCGAGTCGAGGCGGGAGCGCTGGAACGGCAGGAACTCGCCCAGGTGTCCGAGGATCAGGGTCGCGGTGGGGTGCCGGTCGAAGACCCCGGCGTAGATCAGCCGCATGGCATGGCCGCCGGTCTCGGCCTGCCAGCTCCAGCTGGCCCCGTACATCTCGGGCCGTCCGCGCATGACGTGCCAGTCGTCGTACGGGAGCGAGCCGGGGTGCAGGTACAGCGGCACACGGAGTTCTTCGAGCGCGCTCCAGAGCTGGTCGTAGGCGGGGTCGTCCAGGTAGCGGCCGTGGGTGTGGTCGTTGACCAGGGCACCCCTGAAACCGAGTTGCCGCACGCAGCGTTCGAGTTCGGTCACGGCGGCCTCGGGGTCCTGCAGGGGCAGGGCGGCGAAGCCGCGGAAGCGGGTCGGGTGCCGGGCGACGGTCTCGGCGAGGTGGTCGTTGGCGAACCGCGCGTCGGCGACCGCGGTGGCGGCGTCGGTGTCGGCCTGGACGCCGGGCACGCTCAGCGACAGGACCTGGATGTCGATGCCGTGGGCGTCCATGTCGGGCAGCCGGAGTTCCTCGAAGTCGGCCAGGCGACGCCCGCAGTGCGCGGCGTACCGGTCGGTGGCCCGGATCCTCATGGGTGTCGAGGACTGGCGCGCGGCCAGTTCCGGGACGATGAAGGCTTCTTCCAGCGCGATGTAGGTCATGACGGGGCTCCTTCGTCGTGTGGCCTGGAGGGTGTGCCGGCGGCGGGGGAGGCGCCGTGGCGTGCGCGGCGGGCGGCCCCGAACCGGGCGTACCAGTCGATGAGTTCGGGCCTGTCGACGCTGCCGGGATCGATCACGGTGTCCGGGGCGTCCCCGCGCAGCAGGCGCTTGACGGGGACTTCGAGTTTCTTGCCGGTACGGGTGTGGGGGATGCCGGGCGCTTCGACGATCTCGTCGGGGACGTGGCGGGCGGAGGCGCCACGGCGGACGGCGCCCCGGATCCGGTCCCGCAGCACGTCGTCGAGGACGGTGCGGCCGGTGGTGGTGACGAAGAGCGGCATCCAGTAGCCGCCATCGTCCTGCTCGACTCCGACGACGAGGGCCTCGCCGATCTCCGCCAGCTCCTCCACCGGGCCGTAGATGTCGCTGCTTCCCATGCGCACGCCGTGACGGTTCAGTGTCGCGTCGGACCGGCCGTGCAGGAGCACCGAACCGCGGCCGGTGACGGTGATCCAGTCGCCGTGCCGCCACACTCCGGGGAACATGTCGAAGTAGGCGGCGCGGTAACGCGAGCCGTCCGCATCGTCCCAGAAGGCGACCGGCATCGACGGCAGCGGCCGGAGCACCACCAGCTCTCCCACCTCGCCGCGCACCGGCTGCCCGTCCGGACCGAAGGCGTCCACGGCCACACCCAGGCAGGGGGCGGACAGCTCACCGGCCCGGACCGCGGTGGTGGGCGCGGCACCGAGGAACGCCGTGACGACGTCGGTGCCGCCGCTGGTGCAGACCACCTGTGTCCGGGGCCCCAGCTCGCCGGCGACCCAGTGCTGCAGGTCGGCGGGGAACGCCGAGCCCGTCACGCCCAGGCGCTCCAGCGCGGCCAGGCCATGGTCCGCGAGCCGCACGCCGGCCTTGCGGCACACCGCCAGGTGGCCTGGGCTGGTGCCCAGGACGTTCACGTCCAGCCGGGCCGCGAGCTGCCAGAGCGCGTCGGCGGTGGGGTACGTCGGGCTGCCCTCGTAGCACACGGCGGTCGCGCCCAGCAGCAGGCCGGCCACCAGGACGTTCCACATCATCCAGCTCGGCGTCGTGTACCAGAGCAGGCGGTCCCCGGCCCGCAGGTCGAGGTGCAGGCCCAGGTTCTTCACCTGCTCCAGGACGACCCCGCCGTGCCCGTGCACGATGCCCTTGGGCCGTCCCGTCGTACCCGAGGAGAACACGACCCACAGCGGATGGTCGAACGGAACGGGCAGCGGGGCCAGTTCGGCGTCGTGGTCGGTGAGCGCGGTCCAGGGCAGGGCGCCGGGCAGCCGTGTCGTGTCGCCCACGACGACGGTCGCGGCCAGGGTCGGCAGCGCGTCCCGCAACGCCCGCACGTCGTCGTGGCGGTCTATGTGCCTGCCGCCGTGCCGGGAGCCGGTCGCGGCGATCAGCACGGTCGGCTCCAGTTGCGCGAACCGTGACTCGGCCGCGGCGGCCGTGTAGTCCTGCCCGCACACCGCCCAGATTCCGCCCAGGGCGGCGGTGGCGAGGAACGCCACGACGGCCTGCGCGCCGTTGGGCAGGTATCCCACCACCCGGTCACCGGGCCGCACCCCGAGTTCGGTGAGCGCCTGCGCGAAGGAGGCGACCTGGCGGCGCAGTTCGTCCCAGCTGACGGTCACCGGTTCGGCGTCCTCGGCCACCGTGACGAGGGCGGTGTCGGTCCCGGTGCGGTCGCGGAACACCTCCGCCGCGAAGTTGAGCCTGCTGCCGGGGAACCACACGCTTCCCGGCATCGCCTCGTTCGCCAGGGCGGGCCCGGCGGGGCGCTCGGGCAGCCCGAAGTAGTCCCACACCGTGTCCCAGAAGCCGTTCACGTCGTCGACCGACCACCTCCACAGCTCCTGATAGCTCCCGCTCACATCGCGTCCGGCGCGCCGGGCCGCGAACCGCGCGAAGTCGGTGATCCGGGCACGTTCGACGTCCCGGCGGGTCGGCGTCCAGTCCGGCCGCCCCGTGTCGCTCATGCGAGGTCTCCCGTAGCCGGCGCATCGAGCAGCCCCACCGTCGTACGGACGGCCTTCGTGGCCAGCGCCTCGCCCAGGGGGAGCCCCTGGAGGTCGGCCAGGGTGACGAAGAGGCGGCCGTCGCCGTCGGCGCAGCAGGCGATCGGCAGCAGCGTTCCGGTGTCGACCGAGGTGACCAGCTCGTCCTCCCGCACCAGGGCGACGGCGTGTCCGGTGGTGGTGGCCACCCAGACGCCGTCGCGCGTCGCCCAGATTCCGTCCGGCCGGGCATCGTCACCGGCCAGACGGCCGAGGTCGGCGTAGGTACGCCGGTTCGCGAGCACCCCGTCGTCCGCGACCGTGAACGCGGTCAGCCGCTGCCGTGCGGTCTCGGCCACTACCAGGGTGCGGCCGTCGTCCACGAAAGCCAGACCGTTGGGGAACTCGAGTCCCGCGGCGGCCACGTCCACCGAGCCGCCCACGCCGACCCGCAGCAGCCGGCCCGGCCGCGGCGGCTTCCCGGTGTGTGCGGCGAAGCCGACGTCGTCCACGTAGAGGTTGCCGTGCGCGTCGCCCACCAGATCACCGAGCGGGCCGGTGGCCACGGCACCCAGGTCCGCGTAGGTGGCGAACCGCCGGCCGGTCCACACCCCGATGCGCCGCTCGTGCATCATGGCGCCGACCAGCCGTCCGTCCGGCAGGAACCACAGCCCGTTGGGGACCGAATCCAGCGGCACGCCCCGCCAGGGGCCGTCGTGGTCCGTCCACAGCTTCCCGCCCTGCGTGTCGGACAGCCACAGCGCGCCGTGCTGCCGGCGGGGGCCCTCCCCCCACTTCATCCCGGCCGCGTACTCCTTCACGCGCTCCCCTCCCGTGTCAGTACCGTGCGCGCCAGGTCTCCGGTGGCTCGTTCGAGTTCCGCCGTGTCGGCGGCTGTCGCGAAGGCGTACCGGTCCGGGCGGACGATCGCCGCGGCAGCCGAGTGAGCGGCCAGCCAGCGGTCGAGGGCCGGCCCGGTCCCGGGCAGGACCACCACACCGAGCCGGTGCCACAGCCGCGCCACCTCCGCGGACACGGCCGAGGTCACGGAGGGGTCCCCGACGACCGTGAACTCGTACCCGCTCGCGTCGTCCAGCCGCTCCCCGTGCGCGCCGCGCGGCTGCGGACTCAACTGTCCGACGGCACCGCCGGGCCGGGCCGCCAACCCCGGGCCCAGCAACGGCCGGTGCCGCTCGATCGTCCGCGCACCGACCGGTTCCGGAAGGCCACCGCCCGCTCCCAGCGCCTCGATCAGGTTCGACTGCCGCGCGGACTCCTCGATGTAGGGACGCACATGTGCGGCGCGCTCACTCTCGTAGGTGTCGAGCAGGCTCGGCGTGCCCGTGCCCCGCACGACGGCGGCGAGCTTCCACGCCAGGTTCGCGGCGTCGCGCAGCCCCGAGCACATGCCTTGGCCGAGCATGGGAGGCATCTCGTGCGCGGCGTCGCCGGCGAGCAGCAGGCGCCCCGACCGCCAGCCGTGCACGAGCCGGGCGTGCCACTCGTAGGTGTCGGTCCGCATGATCCGGTAACTGCCCGGTTCGAGCCAGCGGCTCAGCAGGTCGTACACCGACCGGGGCCGTTCGAGTTCCGCCGCGTCGTCCTCGTCGAGCAGCATGAACTCGAAACGGAGCATCGGCGGGAAGATCGGCACGTAGGTCACGGGCCGCTTCCCCCCGCACAGGACGAACCCGCTGTCCGACGGCAGCTGTCCGGGGTGCTCGAAGGGGTGGACGTCGACGATGAGGGAGCGCTGAGTGCCGTCGAGGTCCTCGGTCCCGGCTCCCATCACCCGCCGTACGAACGAGTTGGCGCCGTCCGAGCCGACCGCGTAGCCGGCCGTGACCTTGCTCGTGGCTCCGGTCGACCCGTCGACGAGTGTGAGCCGGACCGCCTCGTCGTCCTGGTCGATGGCGGTGACCGTCCAGCCGAACCAGAGATCCACGTCAGGCTCGGTCGCGAGCAGGCCCCGCAGCCGGGACTCGAAGTCGGGCTGGTGGAACTGGTAGTCGGTGCGCCAGCCCTGGTCCGATTCCGCCTCCGGTGTCATCTGCCGGAGGAAGGGCTGACCGTCGGGCCCGTGGAGTGTCCAGCCGCCGTGGCGCAGGAACCGGTGCTCCATGTCCTGCGCGCCGATGGTCTGCAGGAGGCGCATGGTCTCGTCGTCGAGGTGGGTGGCGCGCGGGTGGTGGCACACGAGCCGGTTCGGATCGATGGCGGCGACCCGCAGCCCCTTCATGGCCAGCAGCCGCGCGACGGTCAGCCCCACCGGGCCGCAGCCGACGACGGCGACGTCGTACGTGTCCGGCTCTGCGTTCATGTCCATGGAAAGCTCTCTCATCGAGTCCGCCCGGCCGTAGGCTCTCCGGCGAGCGGTGCGGGGACGGAACGGTCCTGGTCCTGGGCCTTGTCCAGGTCTTCCTGTTCCTGTTCCTGTTCCTGTTGCTGGTCCTGGTCCTGGTCCTGTTCCTGTTCCTGGTTCCGGTTCTGGTGGTCGGCCCGGGACGTCCGTCCGCCGACCGCCAGGGCGAGGGCCGCGCCGAGGACGGCGGGTACGGCGAAGAGGAAGAAGTTCCAGCGGGGTTCCAGGCCGGCCGCGAGGAGACGGCCGCCGAGCGCGGGGCCGGCGATCGCGCCGACGCGGCCCACCCCGAGCACGACGCCCACCGCGCTGGCCCGCGCTGCCACCGGGTAGCTGCGGGAGACGTACACGTTGATCAGTCCCTGTACTCCGACCGCGCCGCAGCCGCCGAGGACCACGATCGCGTAGAGGACGGGCAGGGGCAGCCCGGCGCTCATGGCGACGATCGCGGCGGCACCGAGGGCGAAACTGGCCGCTACCGGCCCCTTCGACCCGGCACGGTCCGCCAGCAGTGCCATGCCCATCCCGCCCACGGTGGCGCCGAGGTTCAGCAGCACGAGGAAGGTCTGCGAGGACCGCAGCGGATAGTCCGCCTCCTGCATCAGCTGCGGCAGCCAGGTGTTCATGCCGAAGACGAGCAGGAAGGAAAGGGCGGCCAGGGCGCAGAACATGAGGGTGGTGGAGAGGTACGGCGGCCTCAGCACGAGACGTACGCCCCGGCTCGCGGGGGCCGGGACCGAGGTACTCACCGCCTCGCGGTACGCCGTCGATTCCGGGACCCAGACGTAGGCCGCGGGGAGCAGGAGCAGCCCGGCGATGCCGCCGGTCAGGTACTCCAGATGGAAACTGTGCCCGGCCAGCAGGGTGTTGGCCGCGAGGGCCGCGAACGCACCGCCGAGGGCCGTGCCGCACTGCACGATGCCCGAGTACAGGTTCTTGCGTCCGTCAGGGGCGAGTTCGTAGATCAGCGGGGCCATCGCCGGGTAGACCGCGCCGACGCCGAGCCCGACGACGAACCGGCCGGCGCCGAAGAGGGCCGGGAGGGGCGCCACGGCGCACGCGAACATCCCGGCACTGACCACCGCGATACTGATCAGGGTCGTCCGGCGCCGGCCGAACCGGTCGGTGAACTGGCCGACCAGCAGGGAGCCGACCAGCATGCCGATGGGGGTGAGGCTGCCGAGCAGGCCGACGAAGGCGACGGTGAGGTGCCAGGGACGGTAGTCGAGCAGCAGGGGTGTGGTCGCGCCGAAGGCGACGAGGTCGAAACCCTCCAGGGTCATCGCCGCGAGGCCGACGGCGAGCGCCCGGCCGGTCGGTGACAAGGGGCCCGGGGAAGGCCGGCCGCCCGTGCGGGGGAACGCTGGGGTACTCAATGGTCCGGCTCCGTTCTCACCGCCCTCACCGTCGCGAACGCCGAGCGTGCGCCCTACGGCGGGGCGGGGGTACGTCTGTGGGGCCCGGCACCGCCCGTGAGGTGCGGGCCGGGCGGTGGGCCGGCGCGGCGCGGCGGAGCCGCATGCTCCGGTACGCCTCCCGGTGCGAGCCGCGTGCGGACGCCGTTCAGCCGTCGGCGGTGTGGGCGCCGGTCATCAGCGCGGCCAGGTCCTCGGGGCGCAGGAACGACGGTGGGGGCGGCGGCCCCCAGGTGTAGAGCGCGTGCATGCCCTCGAAGGAGCGTGGCGTCCACAACTGGTCGTCGACGATGCAGTCCATGTCGGCGTAGTACTCGCTGAAGTTGCCGGCCGGGTCCTTGAGGTACCAGAAGAAGTTCGACCCGATGTGATGGCGGCCGAGGCCCCACACATGGCGTTCCGGATGCCCCGTCAGCATCCGCGTGGCGCCCCGGCCGACCTCGTCCACATCCGTCACCTGCCACGAGGTGTGGTGCAGGAAGCCGACCGGCGACTGCTGCACCAGGACGTTGTGGTGGTCGGTGGAGCAGCGCAGGAACGCGGCCGTGCCCGGGACGACGTCGCTGACCTTGAAGCCGAGCCCGTCGGTGAAGAACCGCTGTGTCGACTCCTGCTCCACCGAGCCGATGACGACATGGCCCAGGGCCAGGGGCCTGACCGGTCCGGTGCGGGAGAGGACGGGTGCCCGGGTGCCGGAGCGGTCGGGACGTCCGGGGCCGTTGTACGGGGTCGGCGGGACCACGGACCGGGCCGGCCGGGGCGCGACGCAGACCTCCACCGACACACCGGCGACGGGTTCTCTCGTGCGCAGGGTGCCGGCGTCGCGTTCGCAGGGCAGATCGAGCCGGGCCAGGTTCGCGGCGATCCGGTCCAGGTCGTCGCCGTCGTCGGCGGCGACGGCCATCCCCAGCAGGCGCCGGGTGGGGGAGTACCGGAGGAAGAACTGCTCGCCGCCCTCGGCGGTGGCGAACCGTCCGGGTGCCACCTGTTCGAGTCCGAAGTCGACGTAGTAGTCGGCCGCCCCGGTCACGTCCGGTACGCCGACGGTGAGTGACTTCAGCCTGTGCAATGCCATGCGGGTGCCCTTCTACCAGGTGTTCAGGAGGCGACGCAGATCTGCCGGAGCTGCCCGATGCCCTCGATGCGGGTGACGACCTCGTCCCCCGGACTCAGGTAGCGCCTGGGGGTGCGGGCGTGTCCGACGCCTGCCGGGGTGCCGGTGAAGATCAGGTCACCCGGCAGCAGGGGGCACACGGCGGACAGCCGGGCGATCAGCTCGGGGACCGGGAAGATCATCGACGAGGTGCGTGACTTCTGGACGCTCTCCCCGTTGACGAGGCACTCGATCGCCAGATCGTCCGGGTCGGCGAACTCGTCCGGCGTGACCAGTACCGGACCGGTCGGTGCGAATCCGGGGAAGGACTTGCCGAGGGAGAACTGCGGCGCCGGGCCGGCGGCCTGCACGGCGCGCTCGGAGTAGTCCTGGCCCACGGACAGCCCGGCCACGTGGGACCAGGCGTCGTCGGCGGCGACGTGCTCCGCCCGGCGCCCCATCACCACCACCAGTTCGGCCTCCCAGTCCACACAGTCACCGGGCAGCGTCAGGCGCGTGTCCGGGCCGGTGAGGGAGGTGGCGAACTTGGTGAAGACCGCCAGGGAATCGGGCGCCGCCAGACCGGCCTCCTCGGCGTGGTCGCGGTAGTTGAGCCCGATCGCGAACACCTGCCGCGGCGTCGGGGACGGGCCGCCGTCCGGCCCCGCCGGCGCCTCGCGGCCGGACTCCTCCCGTCCGGCGGCCCAGGACCGGAACGCGTCCCAGTCCTCGAAAACCTTCAGTGGATCGGCCGGGAACCGTCCGGCACTGGCCCGTTCCACGTCGATCACCGACTCTCCGGCCACCAGGCACATCCGTCCTGATCGGGTCGTCGTCCTCATGGCGTGCCGCCTTCCGTCCGGGCTTGCCGCTGCTGGATGACTGCCGAGTCAACGCCCGATCAATCGATTCGTCAACAGAATCTCGACATTTTCTGAGAATCTCCTGGTGCACTAGAATCCGCGACATGACCACTGCCAGCCCCATGACACGTGCCGAGGAGATCTACCGGCGGCTGCGCGCCGACATCCTCAACGGACGGCACGAGCCCGGCTCGCGGCTGCGGGTGGAAGCACTGAAGGAGAGGTACGGGGCCAGCAGCGGGGTGCTGCGGGAGGCGCTGCCCCGGCTGGTCGGCCAGGGGCTGGCGACCTTCGCGCCGCAGCAGGGGTTCCGGGTGGTCACCGTCTCTCCCGAACTGCTGCGGGAGCTGACCGAGGCCCGCGTGGTCATCGAGACACATGTGGTGCGGGAGTCCGTCACCCACGGCACGGTCGAGTGGGAGTCCGACCTGCTCGCGGCGCACCACCAGTTGGCCCGCACCGCCTTCGCCGGCGAGGACGGGGAGATCGACGAACGCTGGCTGAGTGCCCACGCCCGCTTCCACCGCGTCCTCCTGGAGGGCTGCTCCAACCGGAAGCTGCGGGACATCGCCGCACAGCTCCGGGATTCCGCGGAGGTCTACCGGTGTTGGGCACGCACGCCCACCGAACGCGGCGCCCGTGATGTCGCCGCGGAGCACAAGGACATCTGCGATCGCGCCATCGCCCGGGACGCGACGGGCGTCGTCGAGGCGCTGGGCCGGCACATCAACAGCACCACCCGGCTCCTGCTCGACGGCTACGGGCGGCACGAGGGGGACGGCCCGCGCGGCCACGGCGCGTCCCGCTGAGCGGCTGTGCTCGAGCGCGCCGAGGCCGTGATCAGCCGAGCGGTACGACCGTTTCGCCACCGTGGGCGGGCGACTCCGCCTCGTCCAGCATGAGCGCGGCCACGGAGGCGCGGGACATCCTCGGCGGCAGCAGGGGGCGGCGCAGCTCCGCGAGCGGTACGAGGCGGCGTGCGGGGCTGACGGGCCCGTCGGTCAGGTCCGGTGCGTGGAAGACGGTGGCGCCCGCGTCCAGGGCGATCCGGTCGGCCGCGGCCTTCTCGGCCAGTTCCTTGCCGACGGCCATCCGCATCACCGCCTGGTAGATCCGCCCGCCCGCACCCGTCGACACGCCGGACCCCAGTGCGCCGAGCCACACGGTGCGCACGTGTGCCGCGGCGAGCAGTCCCGCCCCGGCGACCAGGGCGCCCGGACCGTCCTTCTTGCCGATGCCTATGGCCGAGACGGCCACGTCGACGTCGTCCAGGCCGGGGAAGGTCCGCGGGGAGGAGACATCCGCCTGCCGTACGTCGACCTGCCGCTGCCGCCCCGGGGGAACGCTGACCCGGTCCGGGGTGCGGGCGAGGGCCACGACGTCGTGACCGCGCTCGAGGGCCTGGGCGCAGAGCAGGCCGCCGACCCTGCCGGACGCGCCGAGTATCGCGATACGCATGCTGATCCGTCCTTTGACTGAACAACTGTTGGTGACGTAAGTAAACGACTGTTGGTTACCGGTGTCAAGGCGGCCGGGGGCTGTAGCATGAACAGGTGTTGCTTAACGGTTCACACTGGTCGGAAGGGGCAACGTGTCGTCTGACGAGGGAGTCGCCGCCACCCGTCGCCGCCGCAATCCGCGCGGGCAGGGGCAGGTGCTCAAAGCCCAACTGGTGGATGCCGCCGCGAGATTGCTGGCCACCCTCGATCAGCCGGAGACCCTGACACTGCGGCAGGTCGCGCGGGAGGTCGGCGTCGCGCCGGCCAGCATCTACGGCCACTTCCCGGACCTGGGCGCGCTGATCGAGCACGTACTGCGCCTGCGCTACGACGAACTGGCCGGCCTGATGAACGAGGCCGCGCGGTCCGCGCCGGACCCGCTGTCCGACCTCGTCGCCCGGTGCGCCGCGTACGTGCACTGGGGAGTCGAGCAGCCCGGCCACTACCGCACCCTCTTCGGCGGCCGGATGCCGGCCGACCTCGTCCCCGGATCCGCCCACGGCGCCGGCGCCGAACTGCTGGAGTCCCTCGTCGCCTCCCTGGCGGCGGTCGGCGATGCGGACCGGGCCTCCACGCCGGAGCGGCAGTGGCAGGCCGGGCTCATGCTCTGGACCGCGATGCACGGTCTGATCAGTCTCTACAACGACCACGGCGACATCCCCTGGCCGCCCCTGGACGACCTGCTCGCCGACCTGCTCGGCCTCCACACCGCCCGGCCGGTGGCCGAGGTCGCCGCCCTGCTGGCGCAGGACGGCACGTGAGGCGCTTCCGGGTGGCGGTTTGCCCGGCCGCCTTGTTGGTTAGGGTTGCGGGGAAAGACTGATTTCGACGGCACCGGTGGGGAGTTGGCGTCTCGGTCATGAACGGGGTGGACGAGATGTGCGCGGCCCGAGCCATGAACGACTGCCGCGCATGAAGGGCCGCACCCTCGCCCCGCCTCAAGAAGTGAGCTTCCGGAACACCGTCCGCCCGTCACGGCGAGGTACCGCGGGTCGATGCGGCGCGGTGGGCGTGTGAGCGGCCGGCCGGGGGCCCCGGTGCTGCCCCCGCCGCTGCGCGCGGGGCTCGGGCTGATCGCGGCCCTCGCCGCGCTGGTGGTCGTCGTGCTCGGGCTCCTGTACGCCGGCCACGACCGGCCAGGCAGGGTGGACGCGTGGATCCAGCCGGCGGTGGACGGTGTGCGGCCGCCGTGGCGGTACGTCGCGCTGGCCGCGGACTTCCTGGGGGAGCCCGCAGGAGCGGTGATGCTGGTCGGGGCCGCTGTGATGGGCTGCCTGCTGCTACGGCGCCCCCGCTCGGCGGTGCTCCTCGTGGCCGGCGCCGGCCTGGCCGTCGGGACGGCGACGCTGCTCAAGTCCGTGGTGGGACGCACCATCCACGGCGGATACCTGTCCTACCCCAGCGGGCACACCGCCTTCGCCACGGCGATCGCAGTCGTGGTCGCGCTGCTCGCGACCGGCCGGCGCGGGCTCGGCAGGACGGGCGGAACGTTGCTCGTGCTCGCCGCGGCGCTGGTCGCCGGCGCCGTCATGGGGTGGGCGGAGGTCGCCCTGGGCGCGCACTACCCGACCGACGCCCTCGGCGGCTGGTGCACCGCGCTGGCGGTGACACCGGCGACCGCGTGGCTGGTCGACCGGACGGCTGACCGGCTGGGGGGCCGGACGGCCGTCCGGACGGGCGATCGGTCGGGCGACGCGGGGCGGCGGGAGCACCGCTGACCCTCCGTCACGCCCATACAGCGACGTCGCCCTGCCGTGCCACTACCTCACGCCGCGCCGGCCCCGCCGTGCCGTCTCACGCCGCGCCGGCCCCGCCGTGCCGTCTCACGCCGCGCCGGCCCCGCCGTGCCGTCTCACGCCGCGCCAGCCCCGCCATGTCACCGCACGTCACCACACCCCACCTCACGCGAAGCGGCGGAACACCGGCTTCACCGGTCGTCCGCCCAGCCAGGGAGTGGGGTCGCCGGCGTCCAGCGCCTTGCGGTACACCGCACATGCCCGGGCCACCACCTCGACGGTGTGGTCGATGTCGGCCTCGCCGAGCGCGTCGCTCACCACGAACGACGGGGCCAGTACTCCACCCGCCAGTAGCCGCCGCAGGAACAGGGTGCGGTACGGCTGCGACGGCTGCCGGTTCTCGTCGAGGGTGGCGAAGACCAGGTTGCTGGCCCGGCCCCGGACGACGACGTGGTCGCCGACGCCCATGCCGGCCGCCGCCTCGCGGACACCGGCGGCCAACCGCTCGCCGAGGGCGTGCAGCCGCGCGGTGACGCCCTCTTCGACGTAGGTGTCGAGCACGGCCATCGCGGCTGCCAGTGAGTGCGTCTCCGCACCGTGCGTGGTGGACAACAGGAACACCCGCTCGCCCGGGTGGCGCAGCCCGCCCAGCTCCATCAGGTCGCGGCGCCCGGCCAGCGCCGAGACGGCGCATCCGTTGCCCAGCGCCTTGCCGAACGTGGAGAGGTCGGGGACGACGCCGTACAGGCCCTGGGCGCCCGCCTCGGACCAGCGGAAGCCGGTGATCATCTCGTCGAACACCAGCACGCAGCCGTGCCGGTCGGCCAGCTCGCGCAGGCCGGCGAGATACCCCGGCGGAGGCTCCGTGTGGGTGGCGGGTTCGAGGATCAGGCAGGCGACCTCGTCCTGGTACCGGGTGAGCAGCTCCTCCGTGGCAGCCAGGTCCCCGTAAGGGAACGCCACGGTCAGCTCGTCGGTCGCCGCCGGAACACCGGCGGACATCGGCGTGGTGCCGATGAACCAGTCGTCGACGGAGAAGAACGGATGGTCCGCACAGATCGCCACCCGGGGCCGCCCGGTGGCGGCGCGGGCCAGGCGCACCGCGGCGGTGGTGGCGTCGGAGCCGTTCTTCGCGAACTTCACCATCTCGGCGGTCGGCACCGTGGCCAGGAAGCGTTCCGCGGCTTCCACCTCCACGACGGACGGCCGGACGAAGTTGCTGCCGCGGTCGAGTTCCCGCCGCACCGCCTCGACCACGCGGGGGTGGGCGTGGCCGAGACTGACCGACCGCAGGCCGGAGCCGTACTCGACGTAGCGGTTGCCGTCGACGTCCCACACGTGGGCACCGCGGCCGTGGCTGATGACCGGGGCCAGGCCCTCGGGGTACTGGTCGTCGCCCTTGGCGTAGGTGTGCGCGCCCCCCGGGATCAAGGCGTGCAGCCGCTCGTTCGCCCTGAGTGACCGGGGCAGGGAGAACTCCTCGGTGGCTTCGGTGTGTTCGGTGACCACGCCGGCCTCACTTCTCCGTGTGCTTCAGGACCTCGGCGAGGTTCGGCGCCTCCCGGTCCCGCTGGGACATCGATGTGACCGGCAGCGGCCAGTCGATGGCCAGCTCCGGGTCGTCGAAGGCGATCGTCACGTCCTCGGCCGGGTCGTGCGGGCGGTCGATCCGGTAGGAGACGTCGGCGGTCCCGGTCAGCGCCTGGAAGCCGTGCGCGCACCCCGCCGGGACGTACAGGGTCGCCTGCGTCCGGTCGGACAGCTCGAAGAAGGCCCGGCCGCGGTAGGTAGGGGAGTCCGGCCGCAGGTCCACGACGACGTCGAAGATCCGCCCGTACGAGCAGCGCACCAGCTTGGCCTCGCCGGCGCCGGAGCGCAGGTGCAGGCCGCGCAGCACGCCCCGGACCGAGCGGGAGAGGCTGTCCTGGACGAAGGCGTCCGGGTCGAGGCCCACCGAACGGAGCACGTCGGCGTCGAAGGTGCGGGAGAAGAAGCCGCGTTCGTCGGCGTACGGCGTCGGCTCGAACAGGTACGCCCCGGCGATCGCCGGGACTTCGGTCGCTTTCATGGAGTCTCCTGCCGGGCGTCGGCGTGGGCGTCGGCGTGGCTCTGGCCGGGCGCCGGGAACAGGGCCGCCGTCAAGGCGGTGAACTGGTGCCGCAGGCGCCGGGCGGCGGCCAGGTTCCGTTCGGCGAGGGTCCGCCGCACCTGTGCCGAGTGCTTCTCCAGCGCCCGGAACTGCTCCAGCAGCCGGTCGGCGTCGACCTCGCGGGCCGGGTGGCAGTACGCCTCCAGCCCCATCCGGGCCATGAGCGCGTCGCTCTTGGCCGCATAGCTGAGTGCGAGCGTCGGCGTGCCGGTCTTCAGTGCGCAGATCAGGTTGTGGTAGCGGACCGCCACCACGGTGCCGGCAGCCGCCATCTCCGTCATCAGGTCGGCCAGTGAGGCCGGTTCGGCGGCGGTGACCAGCGGTGAGTCCACCGCGTCGAGGATCGCGGCGACCACCGACGCATCGCATCGGTCGCCGGTGAGCAGCCGGACCGGCCTGCCCTCCTCGGCCAGCACGCGGACGAACCGGATCGTCCCGTCGAGGTAGCGCCGGTAGATCTCCTCGGCCCGGGCGCGGTCGTCGTTGCCGCCGTGGAAGTCCATGACACCGACGCAGACCGGGCCCGGCGAGCCCGTGGGCACGCTCCCCGGCGGTGTCGGCAGGGCGAACGCCAGGTCCGGGTAGACCTCGTCGAGCGCGGTGTCCACGCCCATCGCCCGCATCGCGTCACGGGACGGGGCGTCCCGGTACGACCGGTACGCGGCCAGTCGCGCCGACCAGCGCACCAGGGCCCGGGTGGGCCGGTTGCCGATCTCGGCGGCGCCGACGCTGACCAGCGCGACCCGGGTGCGCAGCAGCCGGCCGCTCGCGCAGAGCAGGAACAGCGCGTACGGGAAGCCCCAGGGCCGCAGCGGCAGCGTGGCCTCCAGGACACCCATCCCCGGCACGATCACCACGTCGTGCCGGCGCACCCAGGACGCGGTGCGGACGACGTCGACGAGTTTGCCGAGCCCCTTCGCCGCGATCGCGCCCGCACGTGAGGCGGTCCGGTATTCCGCGCGGTTCCAGTGCATGCGCGTGGCAGGGATCCCGAACCGGGACGTCACGGCCTCGGGCCCGCCGCACAGCGCGTCCACGACTGCCTCCGGGTGTTCGGCGCGGAGGTAGCCGAGCACGGCCTCGAGCGACCCGTCGTTGCCGAGGTTGCCGGAACCGAGCAGGCCGAACACCCCGACGCGCACCGGGGCCCGGTCCGCCCCGGTCACGCCCGCCTCCCCTCACGGCCGGCGACGAGGGCGTCGACGGAGACCGTGATCAGGCCGGGATCGACCGGGGCGCGGTCCTCGACCCGCTCGCCGGCGCCCGGCCGGACCCGGCTGGTCATCCACGTGGCCAGGTGGCGGTGGCAGGCGCGCCGGTCGGCCGGGGAGAGCGGCGCCCGCCGGATCGCCGAGGCGAAGCCCCACACGTACTCGGCGAGCAGCCGGGGTGTCGGGTGCAGCGGGCCCGCCCGGCGCGGGTCCAGGTTGACGCACCGGGCGCGCTTGGACGGGTTCGCCCGCTCGGCGCGCGTGGGGTGGTCGCGGCGGAAGTACAGGAGCTCCGGCACCTGGTGGAACGGCCCGTGGAGGGTGATCTCGGCGACGAACGTGCGGTCCGCGTGGTGGTAGCTGTCGAGCGGCTTCACCCGGCGCAGCATGTCGGCCCGCATCACCCCGTAGAAGTCATCGCCGCCCGGCTCGAACAGCAGGCTGCGGAAGCGCTCCGGCGCGTTCGGGGAGCCGGTGGCGAGCCCGTACGCGTAGGGGACCTTCACCTGGCCGTCGCCGTCGACGACCGCCTGGTCGGTGTGCGCGAGGATCGTCTCCGGCCGCTCGTCCAGCGCCTCCACACAGCGCCGCAGCAGGTCCCGGCCGTACAGGTCGTCGTGCGAGGCCCACTTGAACAGCTCGCCGCGGGACTCGGCGAACACATGGTTGTGGTTCGGCGTGGCGCCGATGTTCCGGGGCAGCCGGAGGTACCGGATGCGCGAGTCCCGCGCGACGTACTTGCGGCAGATCTCCCGGGTCCCGTCGGTCGAGGCGTTGTCGGAGATGATCAGCTCGAAGTCCTCGTAGGTCTGACCGAGCAGGGCGTCGAGCGACTCGGCCAGGTACTCCTCGCCGTTGTACACGGGCAGGCCGATGCTCAGCCTGGGATGGGCGGTCATGAGGTCCTCACTTCGGGGATGGGATGGCGGTGGTGCTCGCGCAGGGCGGACCGCAGTTGCAGCCACCACACGGCCGAGCCGCCGACGGTCGCCGCGGCGACGCCCCAGGCGGAGCCGGCCGTGCCTGCGGCGGCCGCTCCGCCGAGCCCGCCGCCGACGTAGCAGGCGGAGGCGAACAGCTGGCAGCGCAGGCTGCGCCGGGCCGCGCCGAGCGCGCGCAGCCCGGCCGCCGCGCCGGTGCCGAGGCCCGCGCCCGCGACGCCGAGGGTGATCTGCACGATGAGTTGTGAGGAGGAGTGCCAGACGCCGCCGAGTACGAGCTCGCCGAACCGGCCGGGCATCAGCAGCAGCGCCGCGCCCCACAGCAGCGCGCCGACGGCCTGCCCCCCGCCCAGCAGGAGGCAGAACCTGCCGGTCCGGTGAGGGGCCTGCCGTAGCACCCGTGCCGCCTCCGGGACCGTGACCAGCGAAAGCCCCATGAGCACTGCCAGGAACGGGCCGAGCAGAAGCTCGGCGCCCCGCACCGCACCCACCGCGCCGACCCCGACGATCGCGCCCAGCCCGTACGCCCGCAGCTGACTCGCGCCACTGAGGCTGACGTTCTCGACCAGGTAGCGGTAGCCGAGATCGCGCTGCTCGCGAAGCCACCCGCGAGCCTCCCTCGTCCGGGGCCGGATGCCGGACTGGAGGTAGCCGTATCCCGCCGCCACCGTGGCGGACGCGCTCCAGGCGAGCACGAAGGCGGCCACGCTGCCCACACGGGCCGCCACCAGCATGGCCGGGACGAGCGCGACGCCCCACACGACGTCGTTGACGAACGCCTTCCGCCCGGCGCCGGCGGCGAAGAACGAGAACCGCCAGGCGTCCTGGAGCAGCAGCCCTGGCAACAGGACACCAAGGGCGGCGAACGCGGGCCCCACGCGGCCGCCGAGGACCATCCCGCCCGCCAGGCATACCGCGCCGGTGGCCGCACCGACGCCCAGTGCGGTCCCCGTCGACCGGGCCACTGCCGCGCGCCAGGCCGGGTCCGGCACGCCGCTGAAGCGCACCACGAGCGGATCGGTGGCCAGCCCGCGGGAGACGTTGAGCACCACGCCGTACGTCACCCAGGCGAGGCTGAACACGCCGAACGCGCTCACTCCCAGCGAGCGGGCCACGTAGCCGCCCACCACGAAGTTGCTCACGCTGGAGGCCGCCTGGTCGGCCAAGCCCCAGGACAGCCGGCCGACGAGAGCCCGCCTGGCGGAACCGGCCGGTGCCGTGGTCTTCTCCCGCTCGGTGGCCATCGGCGTCACACCTTGATCAATTCGGCACCGCACAGGGCGTCGGCCGCGACGGCCACGGTGTCGAACGGCAGCCCGGCCCGCTCGGCGACGTCCAGCAGACTGTGCTCGCCGTCGGAGAGGCTGAGCACCCACAGCATCGCCATCTGGGCCTGCTTGGCGTCGCTGCGTCCGCCGAGCGAGTCGTACAGCCCGCGCCGGCCCAGCTGCGGCTCACCGTAGGGGCTGAGGTTGACGTACCGCCGGTTGCGGTCGAGGACGTCGAACGCCTCACGGCAGACGGCGAGCGTGTCCGCCATCGCCTGGGGGGAGACGAAGTCCAGGTTGTCCGCCGACGTGTGGTATTCGGGGTAACCGGCGTACGGGGTCCGGCTGAGCGAGCCCACTGCGAGGTCGAACCCGGGCGAGCAGAACTGCCGCTCGTCGTAGCCGTACGGAGTGAACTCGGCGATCCGGTGCGGGCGTTCGGAGGCGTCCAGCACGTGCCGCATCACCCGGTCGATCTCCGCGTCGCCGCGCCTGCTCTGCTTGTACGTGAGCCGGCCCTCGTCGCCGGCGCAGGCAAGCACCAGACCGTGCTTCACTCGATCCGTTCGTTGCGCGTTGCGGGCCAGCCAGGTGATCGCCCCGATGGTGCCGGGCGCGAACAGGAACCGGTAGGTGTAGTACGGCGTCCGCTGTGCCAGCGCCAGGGCCAGGTACGTGGCGACCGCGATGCCGGCCAGGTTGTCGTTGGCCAGCGACGGGTGGCACACGTGGCAGGAGACGAGCACCTCGTCGGGGACCTGTCCGGGGACCACGTGCTCGGCGTAGGTGAGGTGGCCGTCGGCGAGCGTGGAGTCGATGCGCACCTCGTACTCGCCCTCCGGCAGGCCATCCAGGGTCTCCTGGGCCAGGCAGAAGCCCCATTCCGGCTCGTAGTAACTGGTGCGGTACGGCACCCAGGACGGGTGGTCGGGCAGGGTGTGCAGGTGTCCGCGCAGCTCGGCCAGCGGCATGGTCGCCGACACCGGCACGCTGTAGCCGAGCACGTGCAGGCTGGAGGCGGCGAAGTCGACGACCCGGTGGCCGGTGGCGTCGGCGATGTACGCGTCCCGGATGTTCCACTCCTGCGGCACGCTCCAGTCGAGCACCTGCGTCCCGGTCGGCACCTCGTGCACCCGCAGCGGAACGTACTCGTCGACGATCTCGAGGGTGGCGCGCACGCCGTCGCCGGTGATGCTCCGGCACAGCGGATACAGCCGCTCCACCAGCGCGTACATCTGCTCGCCCGCCGTGGTCATCGGCGCCACCGCAGGGTGTCGTCGACGGCGCCGCTCTCGGAGGCGGCGCGCAGCACGGCGAGACGGGTGAAGCGCCGCTCGAAGTCCTCCCGGGTCAGCCCGAACTTCCGGTAGGCGTCGGCGAGTTCGAGCGCGCCCTGCTTGACCGTCCACTCGCAGTCGAAGCCGGGCACCGCGGCGCGCAGCCGGGAGAAGTCCACCCGGTAGGACCGCGGATCGGCACCGGTCTCCCCGGTGATCACCACCTTGGAGCCGGCCACCGCCTCGGCGACCTGCTCGGCGATCTGGGCGACGGTGACGTTGTTGACCTCGCTGCCGATGTTGAACGCCCGGTCGTGCACCGCTTCCCGCGGGGCGACCAGCGCGGCGGCGAAGGCCCGTGCGATGTCGGCGGCGTGCACCAGCGGGCGCCAGGGAGTGCCGTCGGAGAGCACGAGCACCTCGCCGGACAACAGGGCGTGCCCCACCAGGTTGTTCAGCACGATGTCGGCGCGCAGCCGGGGGGAGTGACCGAAAGCGGTGGCGTTGCGCATGTACACCGGACTGAAGTCGCCGTCCGCCAGGGCGTGCAGGTCGTCCTCCACCCGCACCTTGGACTCCGCGTACGGCGTCACCGGGCGCAGCGGGGCGTCCTCGGTCACCAGGTCGTCACCGCCGGCGGCCCCGTAGACCGAGCAGGTCGACGCGTACAGGAAGCGCCGCACTCCGGCGTCGCGGGCGAGGCGGGCCAGCCGTACGGACGCGTGGTGGTTGATGTCGTAGGTCAGCTCGGGCGCCAGGGATCCCAGCGGGTCGTTGGAGAGCGCGGCCAGGTGGATCACGGCGTCCACCCCGGCCACGTGTTCGGCGGTGACGTCGCGCAGGTCCACCTGCCGACCCGGCGGGTCGGCGGGCGCGGGGCCCAGCACACAGTCGGCGAACAGGCCGGCGTCCAGGCCGACGACGTCGTGCCCGGCGGCCGCGAGCACGGGGGCCATGACGGTGCCGAGGTAGCCCTGGTGTCCGGTGAGCAGTACGCGCAAGGTTCAATCCCCCAGGTCGAGAGTGAGTTTGGTGACGGCGAACGCCTCGGCGTAGCGCGCGTGGCTTTCGATGCCGCGGATCCGGGCCAGCCCGAGGAAGGCCTCCCGGTCGTACCAGGGCCGGTGCCGCTGCGAGGGGTAGTGCTCCTGCAGCAGCCGTACTTTGCGTTCGGCGATCCGCGGGGTCAGCGGCTGGTACGCCGCCGGTCGGCCCAGATCGCCGTCCCACTTGACGATCTCGTAGCCGAGCACGAGATGGTCGCGGAACGCGGTGGTCATCAGCTTCGCCAGACCGCGGTGGTCCTGGTGCGCGTCGTCGGTGCGCGGGGCCAGCACGAGGTCCGGCTCGGTCCGCTCGCGCAGCTCCTCGACCGCGGCCTTGGCCTCCTCCCAGTGCGCCGGGAACCGGCCGTCCGGCAGCTTGTCCACGCTCAGCCGCAGGTCGGCGCCCGGGCAGAAGGCGGCGAGCGCGGCCTGCTCCTCCTGCTCGCGTTCGCTGCCGCCGCCGGAGAGCACCAGCGCGTCGACGCGGACGCCCGGCCGCGTCAGACACATGGTCAGCAGGGTGCCGCCGGCGCCGATGGCGATGTCGTCGCAGTGCGCGCCCACCGCGACGATCCGGTCCAGGCGCCCGGAGCCGAGCCGGATCACGCGGTCCTCACCCCGGCGTCCGCCCCCGCGCCGTCGCGTTCCCACACGGCCCACGGGCGGTCGCCCCGGGTGTAGGCGTCGTCGAGCGCGGCCCGCTCCTTCACCGTGTCGGTCGGCTTCCAGAAGCCCCGGTGCTGGTGCGCCACCAGCCGCCCGCGTTCGGCCAGTCGGGCGCATCCGTCGGCGACCAGGTCCCCGTCCTCGGGGATGTGGTCGAAGACCTCCTGGCGGAGCACGAAGTAGCCGCCGTTCTCCCACAGCGGCAGGTCGCTCACCGGGGTGATGCCGCCCACCAGGCCGTCGTCGCCCAGGTCCACGCAGTGGAACGAGGACTGCGGCGGCACCACCATCATCGAGGCACCGGCGTCGCGCCGGGCGAACCGGTCGATCATCTCCGGCAGCGGTGCGTCGGTGAGCACGTCGGCGTAGTTGGCGAGGAACATCTCGTCGCCGTCCAGGTGGTGCCTCACCCGGCGCAGCCGCTCACCGATCGGTGACTCGATGCCGGTCTGCACGAAGGTGATCGTCCAGGAGGCGATGTCGGTGGACAGCAGCTCGGTACGCCCGCCGCGCAGCACGAAGTCGTTGGAGGTCGTCTCCTCGTAGTTGAGGAAGAAGTTCTTGATGTGGTGGGCCCCGTACCCGAGGCACAGGATGAACTCGGTGTGCCCGAAGTACGCGTAGTAGCGCATGACGTGCCAGATCAGCGGCCGCGGGCCGACCATCGCCATCGGTTTGGGCGTGTCGTCAAAGGCTCCGTTGCGCATGCGCAGCCCGTAGCCGCCGCAGAACAGTACGACCTTCATGGCTTGACCTCGACAATGCTCAGTTCCGGGATGGGGAAGACCAGCCGGCCGCCCCAGGCGTGCACGAAGGACAACTGCTCGACCAGCTCGGCCCGCAGGTTCCACGGCAGGACGAGGACGTAGTCCGGCCGGTCGGCGCTGATCTGCTCGGGCGGCAGGATCGGGATGCGGGCGCCCGGGGTGAACCGGCCGTGCTTGTAGGGGTTGCGGTCGACCGTGTACGGGAGCAGGTCGGGCCGGATGCCGCAGTGGTTGAGCAGGGTGTTGCCCTTGCCGGGGGCGCCGTAGCCGACGACCGTCTCGCCGCGCTCGGCCGCCTCGATCAGGAACCGCAGCAGGTCCCGGCGCACCTTGGCCACCCGGCCGGAGAACTCGGTGTACCCGGACAGCTCCTGCAGACCCGCGGCCTTCTCCCGGGCCAGTACGTCCGCCACCTGCCGCGTCGGCTCGCCCGCCACCTTCGCGGGCCGGGCCCACAGCCGGATGGAGCCGCCGTGCGTCGGCAGCAACTCGACGTCCACGAGGGCGAGTCCGCCGGCGGCCAGTGCCCGGGTCGCGGACGCGACCGTGTAGTACTGGAAGTGCTCGTGGTAGATCGTGTCGTACTGGTTCTCCTCGATCAGGGTCAGCAGGTGCTGCACCTCGATGGAGACCCAGCCGTCGTCGGCGACCAGGGCGCGCAGGCCCCGGGTGAACCCGACCACGTCCGGGATGTGCGCGTACACGTTGTTGGCCACGACGAGGTCCGCCGGACCGTGCTCGTCGCGGACGCCCGAGCCGGTGGCCGGGTCCAGGAACTCCGTGAGCGTGGGCACCCCCGCGTCCCGGGCCGCGGCGCCGACGTTCACCGACGGCTCGATGCCCAGGCAGCGGATCCCGCGGTCCACCACGTGCTTCAGCAGGTACCCGTCGTTGCTCGCGACCTCGACCACGAAGGCGTCGGGGCCAAGACCCAGCCGCTGCACGGCGCCGGCGACGAACGTGCGCGCGTGCTCCACCCAGGAGGCCGAGTAGGAGGAGAAGTACGCGTACTCCTTGAACGTCTCCTCGGGCGTGATCAGCGGCGGGAGCTGCGCGAGCCAGCAGTCGGTGCAGACCCGCAGGTGCAGCGGGAACGCCGGCTCCGGCAGGTCCAGTCGGTCCGCGGCGAGAAAACTCTCGCACGGCGGGGTCGCCCCGAGGTCGACGACGCTCGCCAGCGCCGCCGAGCCGCACAGTCGGCATCGTGTCATCTACTGCCCCCATCCCGCTCGCGCGGGCGCCCCCGCCGCGAGCCAGTGCTTGTGTCCCCTGTCGGCGACGGGCTGCCCCCGCCGCCGGACCGGCCCGCGATCGCGGAGCGGTACCCCTCCACCAGGCGCTCCAGGCCGACGGCCGGGCTGAAGCCCCGCTCGTAACGGCGCCGGGCCGCCCGGCCCATCTCCTGGTTGCGCACCGCCTCGGCCGTGATCCGGCGCAGGCAGGACGCGAGCGAGGCGGGCTCGCCGGGCCGGTGCAGCAGGCCGCTCACCCCGTCCTCGACGAGTTCGACGAAGGCGCCGTGACCGGCGGCGACGGCCGGGACCCCGGCCGCCATCGCCTCCACGACCACCAGGCCGAACGCCTCCAGCCACGTCGAGGGAGCCACCACGGCGACCGACCGCGCGACGGCCTGACGGCACTGAGCCGCGTCGTACAGGCCGACGTGGCGCACGTCGTCACGGCCCGCCGCCCAGGCGGTCACCTCCGGCTCCAGCGGCCCCGCGCCGGCGATCACGAGCGGCACTCCCGCTCCGCCGTCCGCGGCGATCTCGTCCCACGCGGCCATCAGCAGCCGCACACCCTTGGCCTCCGCGAGCCGGCCGAGATAGAGCAGGTGCTCGCCGGCGCCCGACCGGCGAACGGCCGGCTCAGGCACGAAGTTGTGCTTCACCGCCAGCCGCTCGGACGGCATGCCGGCCCGCACCAGGACCTCGCGCTGCGCCGCGGAGATGCAGAAGAACCGCTCCACCCCCGACCACCATCGCCGCCGGTTGACCGACAGGCTGACCGCCAGCGGGACCGTCGCCAGCCGGGAGCCCCGGTAGCAGCCGTGCCGGACGGCGGGCAGCGGCGCGGCCCCGACGCACTCGGTGCACGGCCGGCCGTCCCGCTGCAGCGTGCCGGGCGGGCAGACCTGGGTGTAGTTGTGCAGCGTGGCGACGGCGGGCACGCCGGCGTCGGCGCAGGCGGCCAGCACCGCGGGCGACAGGAGCGGGAAGACGTTGTGGACGTGCACCACGTCCGGCCGCTCGGTGCGCAGCCGGGCGGCCAGCTCCGCGCGGACCGCCGGGTTCCACGGCACCAGCAGCGGCACCGCGGCCTTGCCCGGCAGGGACCGGGCGGCGATGTCGTCGCTGCGTCGCTCGAACACCTCGACCCGGTGGCCGGCCCCGCGCAGCAGTGCCACCTCCTGGTCGACGACCTTGTTCTCCCCGCTCGGCTGCGCCGAGGCGTAGCGGTTGTGCACCACGAGGACGTGCATGGTCAGGTGACCTCCGATCGCCGGGCCCAGCGCGGGACGTTTCGTCGAGGGACTTCGGGCACCGCCGGCAGGGGAGGGGCCGGGGCCGGAGCCGCCAGCAGCGAGGCGGCCACGGCCAGATGCAGCAGATACGGCGAGGCGTCGCCCAGCCCGGCCTCGGTGTACGACGCGATCGCGCAGTAGCTGATCAGGAAGATCGCACAGGCCCTCGACAGCGACGGCGGCCGCAGCAGCGCGACGCCGCCCAGCACGAGGACCATCGCCGCCACCAGGGCGATGCCGGTCATACCCTGCTCGTTGTAGACGGCCAGCCAGCTGTCGTCGATGGGCAGCCCGCCGAACGACTTGTCGCCCAGACCCGTGCCGAACAGGTACTCCGAGGTCGTCCGGGGTGCTGCCAGCAGGGCGTCCCAGACCTTGGCCCGGCCGGTGAGGCTGCTGAAGTTCTCCTTGCTCTGACCGCGCAGGAACCACGCCTGCAGCGCGGAACCGAGCACCACCGCGGCCACCGCGGCGCACAGCACCGCCCAGGCGAAGAACCGGCGGGCGGCGGCGCTGGTCAGGACGAGCGAGCCGATGGCCAGCGTCAGCCCGATGAGCAGACCGAGCGTGGCCGTGCGGGTATGGGTCAGGGCGAGCAGGACGAGCGAGGGCACGATGACCACCGCCGCGCTGGTCCGGTCGGTCCGGCGGCCCAGGAGGAGCAGCACGGCGAGCCCGATGATCACCGCGGCGTACTGCCCGATCTGCGGCGGGGTGAGCGGCCACAGCGCGCCGACCAGCCGCCCGCCGTAGAGGTCGGGCAGGGCGGCGCCCGGAGAGACGACAGCGCCCGCGGCCACCGACCCGAGCACCACGAAGTACAGCCGGATGTGGTGCCGGACGAACGTCAGGCTGCCGTCCCACCAGCGGCTGAGCAGCCACAGCGTGCCGATGAAGAGAGCCAGCCTGGCGCAGCGGAACAGCGCGCCGAACCCGGACTCCAGGTGCACGCTGGAGATCACGCTCGGCACCAGCAGCAGGGTGAGCAGGAGCAGGAAGGCGCTGGCCCGGATGCGCAGCCGAAGATTGAGCGCGAGCGCCAGCGCGAACGCGGCGACCAGCGCGCCCATGGTGACCATCTGGATGAGGGAGCGCGGCAGCGGGACGATGGTCTTCGCCCCGGCCGAGCCGAGCGTGTTGAGGACCAGCAGCCCCCAGACCGCGCCGACGGTCTTCGACGAGTGGTCCGTGCCCATCTCAACCACCGTCCTGCGCGCCGAAGGTGCTGCCCGCGTCCTGCTGGTACGGCGCGCCCTGCCACTGCGCGGAGTCGAGCACCCGGCTCGGGTCGTGGGCGACGAACACCCACGGTCCGACGTACACGTTGTCGTGCCAGCGGTTGTGCTGCTCACGGGTGATCGCCTCGGCCACCCGCTCGCCCTGGTACGGCGACCAGTCCGGATACGTGCCGTAGTTGGCCAGCACCGCCATCCGGTCGCACTTCACCGTGCAGCCGACGACGGACTTGTCCAGCACGAAGCGGTTGCCGTGGATGTCCACCCGCTGGGTCTTCCACCGGCAGTCGGCGTACAGCGGCGCGGTGGCGATCGCCGGCCGGACGCAGCGGCGCGCGTTCTTCACCAGCAACGTGCAGGCACCGGAGGAGGTGTTGGCCGGGCTGTTGCAGAACCGGTCGGAGTTCTCCCACAGGGTGATCCCGGACCAGTTGTTCTCCAGGACGTTCCCGTAGATCTCCACCTTGTCCGTGCGGGCCCGGATCCGTGGTTCGCCGCCGGACTCGGACACGTAGAGCGCCGCGAAGGGGAAGGTGTCGCCGCGGTCGGCGTACCTGCGGCCCTCCACCCAGTTGTTCCGCCGGATCGTGTTCCTGCGGATGACCGCGTTGTAGCTGGTCTCGTAGATCAGCGCGGCGCCGTCGTTGGCCTCCAGCACGTTGTTCTCGATCCGGAAGTCGTTGTTGTCGGTGTCCGCCCACAGCCCGGCTCCGCGGTTGTCGTGCACCCAGTTGCCGCGTATGTCGGCGCCGTCGACGGCCCAGAACTTGACGCCGCCGGTGCAGCCGCAGCCCGGCCGCCGCCGCTCCCAGTCGTCCTTGTTGTTGCCCACGATCTCGTTGCCCTCGACCACCAGAGCGCTGATGCGGCCGGAGGCCTTGTACGCGTTCATGCCGTACTGGCCGTTGCCGCGCAGGCAACTGGCGGTGACCCGCTGGCGGGCGCCGGCCATCAGACCGGCGCCGGAGTTGTTCTGGACCGTCGCGTGCTCGATCACCCACCCGTCGGCCGAGTCGTGGTTGACCACACCCTCGTCCTGCGGCGCGACGAAACCCTGCACGGTCAGGTAGCGGATGGTGACATCGCGGGCGGTGCCGCCGAACGCGTACTGGTTGGTCCGGCGGCCGTCGAGCACCGCGCCCGGCGCGCCGAGGTAGCTGTCCCCCTCCTTGGGGACGACCTGGGCGTAGCGGTCCGCTTCGAGCCTGTGCCTGCCCGGGCGGAGCCAGAACGTGGTGTGCGGGGGGCTGCTCCTGGTCTTCGCGGCCAGGTCACCGGCGACCGCCGGGTCGACCGCCACCGCGCCCGGCGGCGCCTTCGCCGGCCCGGCCGCGGGCTCGGCGCACACCCGGGCCACGGACGCGGGCGGCGCAGCGGTCGGCTTCGGCGGCGCGTCCGGCGTGCTCTCGCAACCGGTCACCGCCAGCAGGGCCAGCGCCGGCACAGCCGCCGGCACCCCCCAGCGCCGCCACTTGATCCCCACTCGCCCCCCTAGCCCCGGAACCTGAGTACGGTCGTGAACCCCTGCGCGCCGTCGGCGAAACCGGTGCCGACCAGCGTGGTGCTGGTCTCCTTGCGGCCGAAGCCAGCGGAGTACCAGCCCAGCGGCGGGTCGCTCTCGCCGCGGTGCGCCCGCCAGGACAGCTGTCCGGGCAGGTCGAGCGCCGCGGAACGGTCCTCGCCGTCCCGGGTCCAGGTGAGCACCGCCCGGTTCCCCGTCAGGTCCGCGGCGATCGCCGGGCCTAGGTGGAACGCCAGGCGCACGGCCCGGCGCGGGCCGCGCACCTCGTCGACCACCCTCAACTCCTGGCTCGCCTCGGTCAGTTCCACCAGGCGGCGGTGCACGGAGGGCCGGTAGCCGTCGTGCTCGGCGCACCAGCGGGCCACCGCCTGGCCGGACGTGTCCGCGACCAGGACGCGGGTTCGGGGGTGCCGGGTCCACAGGAACGGCCCGCCGGAGACCGACTGGTCACCGCCGTCCAGTTGCAGGGTGTTGTGGCCGAGGGTCGAGCGGAAGTACTGCCGCCACTCGGGCTGCCCGTGATAGCAGAACGTCCCCGGGTCGGCGAGCACGTCGACCCCGTCGTGCCGGACCTCCACGGACAGCGCGTCCGCGTGCGCGTGCGCGGCGATGGACAGGAAACCGTGCGGACCACCGTCGCAGCGGCACCAGATCCCCGCCGGCCCCCGCAGGATGGTCATGCCCGCGTCGGCGAAACGGGCCGGTCGGCTCGCCGGCCGGCACACGGCCGGGGCGGTGCCGTCCTTCGAGTACGGCCGGATGAGCGCGGCCAGCAGCGGGGTGCGCACATCGGTGCCGGTCACCGCCGGCCACCAGGGCAGAGACCCGAACACGGCGTCCCCGGTGGCCAGCAACGAGACCCAGCGGTCGGTTCCCTCGCCGTCCACGACCAGACCGTGCCCGTCGTCCGCGTCCCCCTGGCGCGGCGGCCGCAGCCTGTTGTCCACGACGGCCGCGAGCGCGTCGGTCATCCGCAGCAGCACCAGCCGGATCGTCGCGGGGACCGGCACACCGGCGGCATCCGCCTCGGCCACCGCGGCCAGGCCCAGCTCCAGCACCAGGCCGTGGTACTCGGTGGCCAGCTCGCGGTTGAGGCCGGAACCGAAGGTGTTGCTCCGCAGGTGTCGCTCCAGCGACCGCAGCGCGTCGGCTCGCCAGCGCGCCGATGAGGGGAACCAGCCGAACGCGCAGGCCGCGGCGAACTGCCCGGCGGCCTCGGCGATGACGTGGTTGTTCGCCGAAGAGCCCCGGCTGGGGAAGGCGGCCAGCCAGCGCTGGTGGTGCCAGATCTGCCGCAGCGCCACCGGGTTGCCCTCGAACAGGGCGGCCGCGCCGGGCCAGCCGTCGAGCAGCCGGCGGATCCACACCCACGACAGCAGCCGGATGCCCAGTTCGATGCCGCTGGTCCAGTGCACCCCGCGCAGCGGCGCGTTGGCCGCCCACCACGACCGCAGGTGCTCGGCCACCCGCTCGGCGTACCGCTCGTTCCCGGTGAGCGCGTAGGCGGCGGCGAGCACGGTGAGGTACTGGTGCCGGGACAGCTCCCAGATCTGCTTGACGTCCCCGACCGCGTCCTCGTCGCGGTACGGCACGTCGAAGGCGTAGCCCCACGGGGCCCGGCGCCCGGTCTTCGGGTCGTAGCACCAGTCCGGATCGACCAGGTCGTCGCGTTCCACCCCGAAGAACACGGCGTGCCCGGCCATCAGCCGGTCCGCCTCGGCGACGAGCCGTTTCGCGGCGTCCGGCGGCACCGCGGCGATCGCCCCCGCGGGCAGCGCCGCGGTGAACCGGGCGCCGACCACGTCCGGGCAGCCGGGCCGCCCCGTCCGCCAGCGCCGCCTGCGCACCGCGTCGCCCACCCGGCCGCCGGCCTCCCGCGGCCCCATCCGGGACAGCCGCCGCAGGTACCAGCCCGCGCTCATGGTCATCGTGCCCCCGCCAACGTCACCGGCGCGCCGCCGGCCAGGCTGGCCTGCACGGCGAGGGTGGCCGCCGTGGTGGCGACCAGCGACTTAAGCGGTACCGGCATCGGCCCGCCGCTGCGCACGGCCCTGACGAACGCGGCCAGCTCGGCGTGCTGGCCCTTGTCCCGCGCCTTGGGCAGCCGGGAACTGACCCACCGCTCGCGGCCGTGGACCGAGGCACGGACGAAGTCGTCGAGCCGCAGCGCGCGGCCGTCCGCGACCAGGTCCAGCGTCTCCTTGGGGAAACCGGCCGGGCCGGTGGTGACGTAGCTGAGGGTGGCGGTGGACCCGCCCGGGTACCCCAGTAGGACCTGCAGGTCCTCGTTGCCGGGCGTGGTCAGCGCGTACACCGACACCGGGTCGGCGCCCAGCAGCCAGCTCGCCGTGTCGATGAAGTGACCGCCCTCGCCGGCGAACCGCGAGCCCTCGGTGCCCTGCTGGAGGTACCAGCTACCGTGGTCGAGGCGGCCCGCGTTGACCAGGTAGCGCAGGCTCGCCGGCCCGGTCCGGGTGCCGAACCGCTTCCTGGCCTCCCGCAGCAGCGGCGCGAAGCGGCGGTTGAAGCCCACCTGCAACCGGTCGTTGCCGGACTCCTCCACCGCCGCGAGCACGCCGGCCAGCTCGTCCCCGGTCAGCGCCAACGGCTTCTCCACGAACACCGCCTTGCCGGCCAGCAGCGCCCTGCGGGTCAGTTCGGCGTGCGAGCTGTGCCGGGTGACCACGAACACCGCGTCGATGGACGGGTCGCCGAGCACGGCGTCGAGATCGGTGGTCGCCTCCGCGAAGCCGAACTTCCGCTGCGCGTTGGCCGCGGACAGCGCCGTCGTGGTGACGACCGTGGACAGCTCGACGCCGTCGCGCCGGGTCAGGTGCGGCAGCAGCATCGACGTGGCGTAGTTCCCCGCGCCGACGAACGCCAGCCGCACCGCACCCCTGGGCGAGCGGGCCGGGGCAGACACCGTGCCACTGCGGCGCACCGCGGGCACGGCGACCGCCGCCGGAGCCTCGGCTTCCCCGGCTTCCGCGGCGGGTTCCGGGTACCGGAACAGCACGGCCACGGCCTTCAGGTCGCCGTCCTTCAGGCGCCGGTAGGTCTCGACGGCGTCGTCGAACTCGGCGATGTGGGAGATCAAGGGCTCCACGTCGACGCGACCGCGGGCGAGGAGATCGAGGAAGCAGGCCAGGTTGCGGCGCTCGGTCCAGCGCACGTGGCCGATCGGGTAGTCCCGTCCCTCCAGCTCGTACTCCGGGTCGTAGCGCCCGGGGCCGTAGGAGCGGGAGAACCGGACGTCCAGCTCCTTCTCGTAGTACGCGTTCCACGGCAGGTCCAGGCGGCACTTGCCGATGTCGACGACCCGGCCGCGGTCCCGGCTGAGCCGGGCGGCCAGCTCGACGGGCTGGTTGCTGCCGCCGCCGGCGGCCAGGTACACCTGGTCCACGCCGTGCCCGCCGGTGAGTTCGGCGACCGCGGTCTCCACCGCCGCGGAGCCGGGGTCGCCGCACGCCGCCGCGCCCAGGCGCTCGGCCAGCTCTGAGCGCGCCGGGTCGGGGTCGGCGCCGATGACGCGTACTCCCGAGGCGGTCAGCAACTGCACCACCAGCTGCCCGATCAGCCCGAGGCCGATGACCAGGGCCACTTCGCCGAGGCGTGACTCGCCCTGGCGGACGCCCTGCAGCGCGATCGACCCGACGGTGCCGAAGGCCGCGTGCCGCGGCGCGAGGCCGTCGGGCACCGGCGTGTAGAGGTTCTTCGGGACCCAGTTCAGCTCGGCGTGCAGCGCGTGCTCGTTGCCGGCGCAGGCCACGAGGTCGCCGGCCTTCACGTCGTCGATCCCGGCGCCGACCTGCTCGACCACCCCGCACAGCGAATAGCCGAGCGGCGTGTAGGAGTCCAGCTTGCCCATCACCTTGCGGTAGGTGGCGGGCACCCCGTTGGTGGCCACGCTCTGCACGACCTTGGCCACCTGGTCCGGCCGGGAACGGGCCTTGCCCAGCATCGACATGCCGGCCTCGGACACCTTCATCAGCTCGGTGCCGGTGGATATCAGCGAATAGGCGCTGCGGACCAGCACTCCGCCCGGCTTGCACCCGGGCACCGGCACGTCGAGCAGTGCCAGCTCGCCGCTCTTGTAGTTCTGAACAACCTGTTTCACCGAAGTCCTCTTGTCCCTACGCCGTCAACGAAGAGTTCTGGCCGGCCCCCGAGGTCGCGCCGCGGTACCAGTACTCGAGGGTCAGCACATGCCACAGATGCTTGGAGAAGTCCCGTTGCCCGGCGGCGTCCTCGGCGACCATCCGCGCCAGCGCCTCCCGGCGCAGGAACCCGGAACGGACCAGCACACCGTCGTGCACCACCTCGCGCACCAGCGGCGCCAGATCCCGGCTCATCCAGGCGCGCAGCGGGGCACTGAACAGGCCCTTGGGCCGGTACACGATCTCCCGGGGCAGGACCGGGACGGCCGCCTCCTTCAGGACCGCCTTGCCCTGCCGTCCGGCGATCTTGCGATCACCGGGCACGGCGAACGCCGCCTTGACCACCTCGACGTCCACGTACGGCACCCGCACCTCGGTCGACGCGGCCATGCTCGACCGGTCCGTGTAGGCGAGGTTCAGGCCCGGCAGGAACATCCGGGTGTCGCCCAGGCACATCCGGTTCACGAAGTCGTCCAGGTCGTTGTCCTGGTAGACGTCCGCGTGCTCGGTCAGCACGTCCTCGACCGTCCCCGCCAGGTCCGGGTCGATCAGGGCGAGCAGTTCGTCCTGGTCGTACAGGGTGTAGCTGCGCCGGAAGGCGGTCTCCTCCGGCAGGTCGGCGAAGGACAGGAACCGCTTCGCGAAGCGCACCGACCGGTACCCCCGGCGGGCCGAGGCGACGGGCAGCCGGTCCACGGCCGCGGACAGGCCGCGCCGCAGGGGCCGGGGGATGCGCTGGTAGCGCAGCGCGACCAGGTTGGCCAGGTGCTTGCGGTAACCGGCGAACAGCTCGTCGGCGCCCATCCCCGAGAGCATCACCTTGACCCCGGCCTCCCGGGCGGCCGAGCAGATCAGGAACGTGTTGATCGCGGCGGGATCGCCGATCGGCTCGTCCAGGTGGTACGTCATCCGCGGCAGCAGGTCGAGCACGTCCGGAGCGATCTCGATCTCGTGCAGGTCGACACCGAACCGCTCGGCCACCCGCCGGGCATGGCGCAGGTCGTCCGGCATCGCCTCGAACCTGGCGTCCTCGGCGCGGAACCCGATCGTGTACGCGGAGATCCCGGGCTGTTCGCGGGCCGCGAGCGCGGTCAGGTAACTGGAGTCGAGACCGCCGGAGAGGAAGGTCGCCACGGGTACGTCGGAGAGCAGGTGGCGCCGGGTCGACTCCTCGACGACGGCGGCGACATCCGGTGCTTCACCGCCCAGGGCCCGCTCCCGGGCCTCGGCGGCGACGTCCCGCAGCTGCCAGAACCGGCCGCGCTCCACCCGGCCGTCGGGACGGCACCGCAGCCAGCTGCCCGGCGGCAGCTTCTCCGCCTCGCGGAACGCGCACCGTGAGTCCGGCACCCAGTAGTACAGCAGCGAGGCCACAAGGGCCGCGTGGTCCACCTGGAGCGACCCGCCGGTCACGGCGGCGAGCGCCTTCAGCTCGGAGGCGAACACCAGACCCTCGCCGCGCCGGAGCAGGAACAGCGGTTTGACGCCGAGCTGGTCGCGGGCGAGCACCAGGTCACCGGTCCGCTCGTCGTAGACCGCGAACGCGAACATGCCGCGCAGCCGGGGCAGGCAGTCCGTGCCCCAGCGCCGCCAGGCCTCCAGCAGCACCTCGGTGTCGGAGGTACCGCGAAAGCGCACCCCGGCCGCTGCCAGCTCGGCACGCAGCTCGGGCGCGTTGTACAGCTCGCCGTTGTACGTCAGGGCCAGGCCGCCCGAGACCATCGGCTGGGCGCCGGTACCGGACAGGTCGATGACGGCCAGCCGACGGTGCCCGAGGTGCACTTCGCCGTCACCGGCCCGGTGGCTGTAGCGGCCCGCCCCGTCCGGACCGCGGTGGGCGAGGGTGTCGGTGAGCCGGTCGGTCACGGCCTTCCCGTCCGGCCACCGGTAAGTACCTGCGATGCCACACATGTCCTACCGTGCCTCCTGGTTGCTGTCCGGGACCCGTGCCGCCCCCAGCGGCAGCCGCTCCGCCCGCCGCCGGCCCTCCCCCGCTGCCTGGACGGCGTGGGAGGTACCCCCACCGTTCTGCCGGGCCAGGCGCTCGTCGTGGGCGCGCAGCGCCGTGTGCAGCCCGTCCCACAGCGTGCCGTCGGTCCGGTCCCGCGGGTCGGGGTCGATCAGCACCACACCGATCACCGCGATCCGCTGGTCCGCGAGCTGCCGCGCCACGGTGTGCAGCCATGCGGCGCTGCCGTGCCCGGCACGCACGACGAGCACGGTCTGCGTCCCGAGGTACTGCAGGTCGGTCCACGCCGCGCCGGGCGCCACGGAGCCGACGCCGAGCCGGCGCTCCTGATGCGAAACGGTCGCGGCACGCTCGCCGCCGACCACGGTCGGGTCCCCCGGCTCGGGGCGGCGGCCGGCGAGGTGCGGGCCGGGCAGACCGTCGATGACGACCACCGGCTCCTCGGCCGCCAGTGCCCGGGCGACGTCCAGGGCGAGCACGCTCGTGGCGCGCGCACAGCCCAGTTCCAGCAGCGACACCGGTTCGGCGGCGCCGCGCACGGTGCGGGCCAGGGACGTGACGAGCCGTTCGCGTGCCCTGCGCACCCGCCGGCGCCGCCATGGGCCGAAGGAGCGGCGGGGCAGCTCCGCGGTGACCGAGGCGCCGAGGTTCGCCGCGATCTCCCGGCGCAGCACGGGGCGGTCCGCCACCACCGTGCCGACCGCGGCCACCGCGAGCCCGAGGACGAGCCCGAGGACGAGCCCGATCGCGGCGTCGGTGGCGGCGGTCTTGGGCAGGGAGTGCCGCACCACGCGCGGGGCGTCCACGATCTGTGTGCCGGCGACGAGCTGGGGCGTGCCGACCCGCGCGTCCGCGGCGCGCTGGCTGAAATCGGTGATCCGCGAGGTGAGTTCGGCCCGGCGGGCGAAGAGCGACTCCATGTCCGCCGACGCCTTCGGCCCGCTCTGCGCCGATCCGTCCCCGATCGCCTTGTTGACCTGGGCGAGTTCGCCCTGCATACGGTCACGCTGGTCGAGCAGGGCCTTGGCCTCGGCGTTCGCGGCGTCCCGGATCCGCCTCACATGGTCCGCGACGAACGCGTCGGCCAGCGCCTTGGCGCGCGCCAGGGCTTCCGCTTCGCTGCCGCCCGTCACCGTGATCCGCAGCATGTTGTTGGTCAGGCCGGCACCCTCGTAGTCCGGCAGGAAGTCCTCCGGCTTCTCCGAGGACCTGAGCGACCGCAGGGCCTCACCGGCGATCCGCGTGGTGTGCAGCACCGCGACATCGGTACGGATCAGTGTCCCGGGATCGTTCGGCTGGTCCTCCTGGTGCGCGACCAGCACCTCGGTCACCGCGGTCGGGGGCGGCGGCAGCAGGACGGCCACCGCCACGCCGACGAGCAGGCCCAGCAGCGCCACGGAGCACCACAGACGGCGCCGCCTGCGCACCGCCACCACCAGAGCGTGCAGGTCCAGCAGGGGCGCGGCGGCCGGCGGCTCCGTAGTCGTACTCGTCGTCACCGTGAACCTCCCGTCGCGTACTCGCCGACCGCGAGCGCCGGCGTCGCGCCGTCGCGAGGACGGCCGGCCGAGCGCGTCGGACGCCGGACCGGGCCGGCGAGGACGATCCCGACGACCTCGTGCTCGGCGTCCGCACAGGCCTCGGCGATGCCGGCGAGTTCCCCCGCGGTCCGGCTGCCCGGGCTGAGCACGACCACGACACCGGACTCGTCACCGCTGTCCGGCACCAGCGGCCGGGACACCGAGACCCCCACCACCCGCAGCGTGGGACATCTCCTGCTCGACGGGCTCGCGGAAGGAGCGCTCCCGGCCTCGGCGACGAGCTGCTCGGCGGCCCGGCGGGCGATCGCGTCACCGTCCGGTACGACGACCAGCAGCCGCCGGGGCGCGGGCAGCCGGTCCCGGAGGCGGGCGCACACCCGCCGGTAGCGGACCTGCCGGCCCGCCTCGTCGCCCGACGTCCGCGGGGTCGGTACGTCCCACCGCACGTCGACGCCCAGCAGCCGGCCGAGCCTGGCCCGCGTGCTGCGGGCCTCCGGCCGGTGCGCACGCCCTTCACCGGGCACGTCGACACTGCCCAGCAGCACCGAGCCCAGCGCCGCGGCGATCTCCGGTTCGGTGCGCAGCAGACGGCTCATCCGTGCGGCGGTCAGGTGGCCGACGACCGCCAGCAGGAAGAACAGCAGCGCCCCCGCGGCGACGAGTTGCGTCCTCGTCGGCGGCGCCTCGCCGGTCGGCCGGGCCGCCGGACCCATGACGACCATGTTGGCCTTGTTGGCAGCGGGGTCCGCCTGCTTCAGCTTGGTGATGGCCTCCTGCAGCGTGGTGCGCAGCTTCGCCAGCTCGGTGCGGGTCTGCACGCTCTCCACGCTCTGCCCCTGGCCGGCCGCATCGGCCAGCTCGGTGATGCGGCGGCTGGTCTGTGCCACCGTCTGCTGCAACGTCTCGGTCTCCGCCGCCGCGTCGGGGTCGGCGGTTCCGCCCGCGATCCGCCCGGCGAAGGCGACGAACTGCTGGGCCACCTGGTCGGCGAGCCGCTGCGCGCGCTGCGGGGTCTCGGCTGTGCCCGAGATCTTGATGATGTTCCCGTCGGCGGCCGTGGCGCTCACCCGACCCCGCAGCTCGCTGCCGCTGACCCCGGACCAGCCGAGCGTGGCGGCCGCACGGCCGACCACCACCGAACTGGTCGCGATCTCCGACTGGGTCAGCAGCTCGCGCTCCTCCCACGCCCCCGGCAGCAGCACCGAGGCCGACGTGGTGTACCGCGGCGGAAACAGCACCGAGGCGCCGTAGCCGAGGAGCGCGCCCACCAGGGCGAGGATGATGAGAAACCGCCGCCTTCGGCGGATGATCCGTCCGATCATGGCCAGGCGTATCGTGTCATCGCTCAACGGCGGGGCCTCCTTGCCGCCCGGCCCCGGTCTCCCGCCGCCGTCCGAGCGCGGTCACGGCAGGCGGCGGCGTAGGCGGCGAGCAGCGACGCCTGCGAGTTCCGCCAGGACAGCGGCCCGCCGATCCGCTCCTGGCCGATCTTGCCCATCCGGGCCCGCTGCTCCGGATCGTCCAGCAGCAGCGCGACGAGCCGGGCGAACTCGGCCTCGTCGTCGGCGGGCGCGTAGACGGCGGAGTCGCCGGCGGAGACGCGCGCCTCCCGGAGGTCGAACGAGACGATCGGCCGGCCCATCACCATGTACTCCAGGACCTTGTTCATGGTCGACACGTCGTTGAGCGGATTGCGCGGGTCGGGGGAGAGGCACACGTCCGCGGTGGACAGGTAGCGCACCAGGTCGTCGTCCGGGATACGCCCGGTGAACTCCACCTGTTCCGAGAGCCCGAGCCGCCGCGACAGCTCCACCATCTCCTCGTAGGTGTCGCCGGCGCCGACGAACACCGCGTGCCAGTCGGTCCGCCCGAGCCGGTCGCGCAGCTGCGCAAGGGCCCGCAAGGCGTAGTCGACGCCGTCCTGCGGACCCATGACGCCGAGATAGCACAGCAGATGAGGCTTGCCGCGCTTCAACTCCGGCTCGGGCGGGACGGGACGGAAGCGGTCGGTGTCGGGCGCGCTGCGCACCACGAAGACGTCCCCCGGCCGCCGGCCGCCACGGCGCACCGCGACGTCCCGGTAGCTCTCGTTCGTGGCGAGCACGACGTCCGCGGCCCGATAGGTCAGCCGTTCCAGCGCGCACACCCCGCGGTAGAGCAGGTCCTCGCCGCGGCCGAACCGGGAGAGGTACAGCTCGGGCACCAGGTCGTGCTGGTCGAAGACGAACCGCGCTCCGCGCCGCTTCAGCCACAGCGCCGGCAGGAACAACAGGTCGGGCGGGTTGCAGGCGTGGACCACGTCGACCGGGCCGACCTTCCGGGCCAGCCGGAGCGTGTGCCACAACGCCGATCCGTACTCCCGCAGGTAGCCGGCCGGCCCTCCGGTGGCCGCGCGCAACGGGTAGCGGTGGATCCGCACCCCGTCGATCACCGCCTCCGGCTCCGTGTCCCGCTTGCTGCCTCGGGGACAGATGACGTGCACCGTCCAGCCCGCGTCGCGCAGGGTCGTGCACTCCTGCCACACCCGCCGGTCGAACGGCACGGACAGGTTCTCCACCAGGATCAGCGCGCGCCGGCCGTGCCGGTCGCCGCCGGCCGCGTCACCAGGCAAGGCCCACGTACCCCGGTTCGGCCCGGCGCGTCTCGGCGTCGGGGAGGCGGACGAGGTCGACGATCACGGGCCCTTCGCCATGGGGAAGCGCCGACAGCACGGCCGGGTCCTTGGTCCCGACCAGGCACACCTCGGCGTGGTCGAGCACCGCCTCGACGGAGTCCGCGAGCAGGTGCGCGAGGTGCGGCAGCCGCGTCTCGATGTACTCGCGGTTCGCGCCGAGCAGCCGGGACAGGCTCACGTTGGCGTCGTAGATCCGCAGGTCGTACCCCTTGCCGAAGAGCCTCTCCGCCAGCTCGACGAGCGGGCTCTCACGGAGGTCGTCGGTGCCGGGCTTGAAGGACAGCCCGAACAGGCCCACCCGACGCTTGCCTGTGCGCTCCACCAGCTCCACCGCGCGCTGCAGGTGGTCCGAGTTGGAGGGCAGCACGTGGGCGAGGATGGGCACCGAGACGTCGGCCCGCTGCGCCGCGTGGACCAGACTGCGCAGGTCCTTCGGCAGGCAGGAGCCACCGAAGGCGAAGCCGGGCCGCAGGTAGGCCGGGCTGATGTTCAGCTTGCGGTCGGCCAGGAACACGTCCATCACCTGGTGCGAGTCCACCCCGAGCGCCTGGCACACCGCGCCCAGCTCGTTCGCGAAGCCGATCTTGAGGCCGTGGAACGCGTTGTCCGCGTACTTGATGGCCTCGGCCGTGGGGACCGGCACCCGGAACACCTCGCCGGGCAGGCCCTCGTACAGCGCCCTCACCGCGTCGCCGCTCGCCGGGTCGAGCTCGCCGATGACGGTCTTGGGCGGGTCGAAGAAGTCCCGCACGCTCGTGCCCTCGCGCAGGAACTCCGGGTTGACCGCGACCCCCACGTCCACCCCGGCCGTCCCGCCGACGTACTTCTCCAGGATCGGCACCAGCAGGTTCAGGCAGGTGCCCGGGAGCATGGTGCTGCGGAACACGACGGTGTGCCGCCCGCCGTGCCCACGACGAGCCGCCAGCGCGGCGCCGATCTGCTCGGTGACCCGCTCCAGGTACGTCGTGCACAGGCTGCCGTTGGGCTCCGACGGCGTGCCCACGCAGACCAGCGACACCTCGCTGCCCATGATCGCCTCGCGGACGTCACCGGTGGCGCGCAGGGCCCCGCTCCGCACGACCTCGGCCGTCAGCTCGCCGATCCGCTCCTCGACCACCGGGGCCTTGCCGTCGTTGACCAGGTCGACCTTCACCGGGTTCACATCCACCCCGATGACTTCGTGACCCATGTCGGCCAGGCACGCGGCCGACACGCAGCCCACGTAACCGAGCCCGAAAACGCTGACTCTCACGACCTGTTCCTCCCCCCAGGCAGGCCCTCCCGGCCTGCGTTTCGCGCGCCGGCCGGACGACCTCCGCGCATCAATAGGCCCCCTGCCCGTAGAGCACCGCACGCAGCGTCTTCCACAAGATCACGGTGTCCAGGGCGAGCGACCAGTCCTCCACGTACCGCAGGTCCAGCCGGACCGCCTCCTCCCACGGCAGGTCGCTGCGTCCGCTGATCTGCCACAGGCCGGTGAGCCCGGGCTTGACCAGCAGCCGACGCCGGATGTCCGGGCCGTACGCGGCGGACTCCTCCGGCAGGGGAGGCCGCGGACCGACGAGCGACATCGACCCGGTGAGCACGTTGAAGAGCTGCGGGAGCTCGTCGATCGAGTACCGGCGCAGCACCGCTCCCACCCGGGTCAACCGCGGGTCCCGGCGGAGCTTGAACAGCAGCCCGGCGCCCTCGTTGCGGTCGGCCAGCGCGGCCCGTGCCCGGTCGGCCCCGGCGACCATGGTGCGGAACTTGAGGATGGTGAACTCGCGGCCGTCCTTGCCGACCCTGCGCTGGCGGTAGAACGCCCCGCCCCGGCTCTCGGCCAGCACGAGCAGCCCGACGCACACCATCAGCGGCGCGAACAGCATCAGCAGGAGCGCCGCGCCCATCCGGTCGACGGCCTCCTTGACCGCCCGGCGCCCCCCGGTGAAGGTCGGCATGCTGACCCGCAGCAGCGGGATCCCGAGCACCGCGTCCACGTGCAGCCGCGGGCCGGCCACCTCCATCAGCACGGGGGCCACGACCATCTCCGCGTCGCTGCCCTCGAGGTTCCACGCCAGCCGCTGGAGCCGGTCCGGCGACCAGTGCGGATCCGGGGTGACCGCGACGACACGGTAGCCGTCGCGCCGGATGTGGCTGGCGACGTCCGCCAGCGGCCCTACGACCGGCACTCCGTCCAGTTGGTCTGCGCCGAGCCCGAAGCCGTCCGTCGTGCACACGGCGTCCACCCGCCAGCCCAGGTGCGGGAACTTGCGGGTCCGGGTGATCAGGTCCCGCACGGTGGCCGGACTGCCGGCGGCGAGCACCGGTCTCAGACACCTGCCTTCCTTCCGCTGTTTGTGCAGCCAAAGGCGCAGCAGATACCGCGCGGTCATGATGACGAGCGCGATCGCGGGGATAGCGACGAAGATCCAGAGTTTGATGTTGCGCGAGGTGAGCGCTATCCCGCCGAGCGCCAGGACGACGGTCGCCGTGAACAGTGAGCGTCCCAGCCGGCGGAATTCCTCGGCACCCTGACCGAGTACGGCCGGAGCCCACGCCCGGTTCACCGCGAGCGCCCCCAGCACCAACAGCTCGGTGCCGAATGCGAGAATGCCCCATTTCTCGTGCCAGTTGGCCGCGTCCCGCGCCCCGAAGAATTTGCCGATCGCCCCCACCACGACGGCTGTCGCCAGGGTATCGCTGGTGATCACGGTACGGCGGTACCGCTGCTCCCACTCGATCGCGGGCCGGCTGACCGCCCCCTCCGCCAGACGCCCGCGCGCCGACGGAAACGGGCTGACTAATCCCCCTTGCCGCACAGAACCCCCCAGGTCCGCAGTGGTTCGACGTGTTCGCCTAGCACTGTCCCTCACCCCCCGGGAGGCCCCCGCCCCCCGCACTGTCCTCCCCCCGGGAGGCGCCCCCGCCCCCCGCGTCGCGCTGTTCCTCCCCGCGAGAGGCCCCCGCCTCCCGCGCACGACATCCCAGCTGTTTCGGAGCTACTCGGACAACCCGCCCTGACGGCAGCGGACTCGTATGCGCTGCCGCCCTCTGCAAGTGCGCGGAACCCGCCGAAACCCCCGGGTGCTCCCCGCACCCGAGGCCCCCCCGCCGGGCCCGATGAATTGATCATTCCCCGGCACACGGCCGACGTCGAAGACGATCAATGCTGGCTTTCCGTAGCGCTGGACCTAAAGATCATTTTTGGTGATCACTGTTGACGGCCGTCTCGTGTCCGAAGAGCTGAAGCAACGTCAATCTAGACCATCAGGACCGCTGTGGAGAGGGGATGTGTGGAATTTGTGCTGAAGCTTTTTGAG
This sequence comes from Streptomyces sp. NPDC021356, assembly GCF_040641015.1. NCBI lineage: Bacteria > Bacillati > Actinomycetota > Actinomycetes > Kitasatosporales > Streptomycetaceae > Streptomyces > Streptomyces sp. NPDC021356. The sequence goes on from NZ_JBFACU010000013.1 coordinate 132,803, forward strand.
ACAGGTTCCACCGATCCGTGGCCTCCCCGGACGCCTCACCGCCCCTGCCCCTTTTGGCGGCTCACCCGACCTCCGTCCCTCGGGTGCGGCTCCTCCGCGATGGTGTTCGACGAGGCGCAACGTGCCTGCCAGGGCCCGCAGTTCGGCAACGACGCCTTGCGGCCGGGAAGCACGCAGTGCCGCATTGCTTCCGTGCCGGGTGCGCGCGGCCCGACACGGAGTCAGGCGACTCGACCGGACGGCGAAAGGTGCGTGAGCCGGGTGCGTCCGGTCGCCGGATCTGGCCGGCATGAGCCCTTCCTGCATGAGCTTTTACGGCGGGAGGTGGCCGAGCGGGAGCCGGACGGGCCGAGCGGAAAGGTCCCCTCCGCCGGGATGACCGGCCCGCGATCACTGGGCCGGCTCCTGCCGCAACTCGTCGTGGTGCTCGTCGTGGTGCTTCGCCGAGCGCGCGGCCGAGTCCGTTCGCTCTCATGGCCGGGGGACCGGCCGCGGCAGGCTGCTCGCGGTGGCCCGGCGAGCAGGCGGACGAAGTGTGCGCCCGCCGGTGACCAGTAATGTGTTTGACGCGACGCGATCCTCACCGCGAAGAATCGGCTCATGACACTCCTCGTGCACACCTTCGTCTACGACTCCGACGGCGGCCACCACTTCCTGGAAGACCCCGAGCACGGCGACACCCTGGCCGGTTTCGAGAGCACGCGGACCCGGTTGTGGGGATCCGAGGCGTTCCGGGACCTGGGCTCCCGCTTCTTCCCTCAGCTCGACGGCGGTGACCTCTGTGTGGAGCGGGAGGAGATCGACGACTTCTTGGCGGAGTGCGAGGCAATCCGTCCGCACCTCGGGCGCCTCGCCGGACAGACTGGTTACGACACCGAATATGTCACGAAGCGATTCGACAACATCGTCGCCGCCGCATTGCGAGCCAAGGCAGAAAGCGGCGGGATCGTCGTCTGGTAGCGCCGCCTCACCCATCTCGGCACGCGCCAGCACCAGGTGGCGTCGACCTCCCCTTCCATGACTGCCGTTCGCGAGGGGGACCGTGCCGTACTCATCGAGGTGCGAAGACACGGTAGAGGGTGGGTGGATGAAGTACCCGTTGCCGACGTCGGGCAAGGACACCCTGTCGTCCACAGCGAAGAGCGAGAGCAGGGCTGCGCATTCCGGCCGGCTCCGCGACACCCCCTCGGACCGGAGCCCCCGCCCCCGGCCGCCGACGCTCGGCCGAGCCGGTCGCACTGAGCCGGTTCCGTGTCGTGAGCAGGTGACGGTGCGGCGCCGTCAGTCCAGGAAGGCCATCACCCTGTCGTTCAGCTGCTTCGGGTCGGTGAGGGGCAGGGAGTGATGGGTGGCTTGGGGGAGCAGCGTCACCTGTGCCTGCGGGAGCGTTCGACGGGCCCGGTCGGCGACCTTGGCGGCGTGGTGGGCGCGGCTGTGCTCCGCGAGCAGCACCAGCACCGGCATGCTGAGGTCGGCGGTCCGGGGGCGTCCGCCGGTGATGAGCTGCCGGCCGGGGACGGTGGTGGCCAGCGCGTAGAGGCGCTGCCACGTCTCGTCCGGGTGGGTGCCTGCCGTCTCCCAGGCCAGGAAGGCACGGCCGTGGGCCTCGCTCGGGCGCACCAGCATGGGCAGCGCGCGCAGTAGGTAGCCCGGGCGGAACCCGGCGAAGAGCTGGGTGGGGTCGAGGAGGGCGAGGCGGTCGACCCGCTGCGGCGCGTGCAGTGCGTACCTGACGGCCGCCCAGGCGCCGTAGGAGTGAGCGCACACATGCGTGCGGGCGAGGCCCAGTCCGTCCAAAAGCGCGTCCAGCCAGGCCGTCTGATCGGCGGCGCTCTTCCACGGTGCGCCCCGGCGTTCGGTGCGGCCGGCGTCGCCCATCAGATCGACCGCATGCACGCGGTAACGCTCGCCGAAGACCGCTGCGTTGGCGAACCAGACCAGACCGGTGGCGGCACCGCCGGGCAGCAGGAGCAGGGGGCTGCCGTCCTTTGGGCCGTACGTATGGACCCGGGTGCGCCCGTACGGTGTGGCGACGTCGTGCTCCTCGGTGGTCTCGGGCCAGCGGGCGCGAAGCTCGTCATAGACGAGGTCGAAAGCGGAGGGGGGCACCGGCATTCCTCTCGCTGAGCGATAATCTCGGTCAGCGAGATATTATCAACCCCCGAGGACGTGTGCATGGAAGAGCAGAGTCCGGAGATGCGGCTGGTTCACCTGCTGCGCGCGGTCACCGTGGAATTCGACCTGCTCGGCGCCGAGTTCGCGGCGCGCCACGGGCTGCATCCCACCGATGTACGCGCGCTGATCCACCTGCTGGACGCCGCTCGGGCCGGTACCCGGGCCACCCCCGGATGGCTCGGCGGGCAACTGCGCCTGAACTCCGCCGGGACCACCGCTCTGGTGGACCGGTTGGAACGGCTCGGGCTGGTGCGGCGCGGCCGGGACACGGCGGATCGGCGGCGTGTGCTGCTGGAGGTGGAGGAGAAGGCCACGGAACTGGGGTGGTCCTTCTTCGGGCCGGTGATCGGCGAAGTGGTCGGGGCAGCGGAAGGCTTCGAGGCGGGTGAACTCGAGACGGTGCGTCGTTTCCTCACCGCGGTGCTGGAGTCCACCGGGCGGGCGCGTCCCCGATGACGGGGCTGTGACGCGGCTGCTTCCCGGTCCCGGTGAGGAGGGGCGCGACGGCGAAGCCCCGGCCGCCCCTCGCCCACGCCGTCCGGCACGTCCGGCTGTCCGGCACCGGCCGTCGTGCCGGTGGCCGCCCCAGCGCAGTTCCGCGGGGCAGGGTGAACCGCGTGACAGTCGGGAGAAGGGGGCGAGCCGGTAGTCGCCGGGGCCGGCGGTGACGAGGTCCGTCCACTGGTCGCCGTCGAGTTCCTCGCGGTCCGTGCCGGGCAGCCGTGGACGTCGTCGTAGAGGCGCGGGCGGTTGTCGTCGTGCCGGCGGGCGCGTGCGAAGGCCCGGGTCCGGCGCGGGGCGTAGAGGCGGTGGCCGGACGTGCCGACGAGAATCGGCCAGGGCGGGCAGGGGACGCCACGAGCGTCCGCTGTGCAGCCTGTGCACAGCTGCTGTGCCCTGTGCACAGGCCCCGGTTAGCCTGCGCGGAAATGAACGGATCACGCGGCCGCGGAGGTGCTGACATGCCGGACGTGGAGGCGCTGTGCCTGGGGGAGACGATGGTGCTCGTGTCGCCCGGGGCCGGGCAGCCCCTTGCCACCGCGCGTGAGGCGGTCCTCTCCGTCGCCGGCGCCGAGTCCACCGTCGCCCGGTACCTGGCGGACCTGGGACACCGGGTCGCCTGGGCCGGCCGGGTCGGCCTCGACCCGCACGGCGAACGGATCCTGTCGGCCGTGGGCGGCGGCGGAGTCGACGTACGGCTGGTGGAGCGGGACCCGACCGCGCCGACCGGCGTGTTCTTCAAGGACCCGGCCGCCGACGGAACGCGGGTGCACTACTACCGGGCGGGCTCCGCGGCCTCGCGCATGACCCCCGCCTACCTGGACCGGCTGCCGCTCTCCTCGGCACGGGTGGTGCACCAGTCGGGCATCACACCGGCCCTCTCCCCCCAGTGCGCGGAGACCGCCACGGCCCTGTTCACCCGGGCGCGGGAGGCCGGCGTACTGTGCTCCTTCGACGTCAACCACCGGCCCGGGCTGTGGGACGCCCGCCGGGCCGCCGGACCGCTGCTGTCCCTCGCGCGCCAGGCGGACCTGGTCTTCGTCGGCCTCGACGAGGCCGACCGGGTCTGGAGGACCGGTACGCCGGAAGAGGTCCGCGACCTCATCGGGCCGGGCGTGAGCGTCGTCGTCAAGGACGGGGCCGCCGGCGCCACGCTGTTCGCCCCGCACGCCGCCCCCGTGTTCGTGCCGGCCCAACCGGTCGACGTGGTGGAGCCCGTGGGCGCGGGCGACGCCTTCGCCGCGGGCTACCTCTCGGCGTGGCTGCACGACGCCGCCCCCGCCGCGCGGCTCGCCCTCGGCCACCGCACCGCGGCGCTCGCCCTCGGCTCGGTGGAGGACCACGCCGACGCCTGCGCCCTGCGGCCCGCGCCGGAGTCGGTGCGATGAGCCAGGCCGTGGAACGAGCGGTCGGGCTGCTGGAGATGCTCAGCGAAGGACCTCAGCACCCCGCGGCCGTGGCCGAGCGGTTCGGCGTCCACCGCACCACCGTGCTGCGCCTGCTGCGCGACCTGTGCGAGGGCGGTCTCGCGCGGCGCCGGCCGGACGGTACGTACGCCGTCGGCTACCGTCTGGCCGGCCTGGCACAGGCTGCCGTCGAGCAGTTCGACCTGCGCTCCGTGGCCCACCCCTTCCTCCTCGAACTGTGCCGCAGGGTCCGGCTCACCGTGCACCTCGCCGCGCTCGACGACGGCCGGGTGATCTACGCCGACAAGGTCGAGCCGCCCGGCACCGTACGCCTGTACGCGCAGATCGGCAGACCGGTCGTGCTGCACACCTCCGGCGTCGGCAAGGCGATCCTCGCCTTCCTGCCGGACCCGGAACGCGCCTCGACGCTGGAGGGGCACACCTTCGAGAGGTTCACCGACACCACGATCACCGACGCCGAGACCCTCGCCGCGCGCCTCGACACCATCAGATCCGCCGGCTGGGCGGAGGACGACGGCGAGTACGAGCCGTTCGTCAACTGCGTGGCCGTACCCGTACGGGACGGCACCGGCGCCGTACGCGCCGCCGTGTCCCTCGCCGCGCTGCGCGCCCGGATGGATCTGCCCGCCCTGCGCGCGCACCTGCCTGCCCTGCGGCAGGCCGCGCGCGGTGTCTCACGAGAACTGGGATGGACCCGATGACCCCGCAGAACCCGCCGTCTTCGCCGATGACCGCGCCCGGCCGGCTCTTCGAGCAGGCGTTCACGGCTCTCCCGCTCATGGTCATCCTGCGCGGCCTCGGCATCGAAGCCACGGTGGCGATGAGCCGTCGCGCCTGGGACCACGGCATCCCGCTCGTCGAGGTCCCCGTCCAGGACGAGAGCGCCGTCGCGGCGCTCGCCGCGGCAGCCGCCGCCGGGCGGGAGCGGGGCGCCGTGGTGGGCGCGGGTACGGTGACGTCGACCGAGCGCCTGACCCGGGCCGTGCGCGCCGGGGCCGCGTTCACCGTCGCGCCGGGCTTCAGCGCGGAGGTCGCCGAGGCCTCGGTCCGAGCGGGGCTGCCGCACCTTCCCGGCGTCTCCACCCCCTCCGAGATCCAGCAGGCGCTGGCCTGTGGCTTCACCTGGCTGAAGGCGTTCCCGGCCGCCGAACTGGGAGCGGGCTGGCTGCGCGCGATGCGCGGCCCGTTCCCCGAGGCCCGACTCGTCGCCACCGGCGGGATGACCGTGGCCGACGCCCAGGAGTTCCTGAGCGCGGGCGCGGACGCGGTGTCGCTGGGTTCCGCACTGTCCGACCCGGCGCAGGTGCGGCGGCTGCCCCGCCTCGTCGTGGAGCTTACGGAAGGCGCCGCCCGGTGAGGCCCACGGCGTCGGTCAGTTCGTCACGTGGAACTCGTTGCCGCCCGCGTCGAGGAACTCGCCGGGCTCCCGCTCGCGATGGGTGACTTCCAGCCGCAGCCTGTTCCGCTCCGCCTTGGGAGCGGCCGGCGGTCCCATGACCAGTGAGACCGTGCTGGTGGCCTGCCTGCGCAGCCGGACGCCCCCGCCGTGGGTCTCGACCACGTGCCAGTCGGCCTGGGACTGCCAGAAGGTCTCCTGAGCGCGAAGGTCATCCGCGGTGACGTCGAGGCAGAGCGCGACGAGGCCGGAGTCAGCGAGCACGCCGGGGTGTCCAGGACGCAGTACGCAGAACTCGTTGCCCTCCGGGTCGGCCAGCACGTCCCAAGGGACGTCGCCCTGGCCTATGTCGATGCGCGTCGCACCGAGCGAGAGCAGGCGTTCCACTTCGGCCTTCCAGTGCGGACCTGCGGCCAGGTCGAGGTGGAGCCGGTTCTTCGGGGCCGCCTTGGCCTTCGCGGTGGGCTCGAACCGCAACCGCAGGCCACCGGTCAGCCCTCGCGTCGCGTCCAGCCAGAATCGCTCCATGAGGGCGACGTCCCGCACATCGATCACAATGCCGCTCAGCATCCCGTTTCCCCAACTCGTCCACTGTGTTTGCTTGTTCATTGTCGCTGCCGCCGTGGGTGTCAGTGCCGCGTGGGCGGTCTGATCGCGGGTGCCCTTGCGGGAAGCGGAAGCGGGAAGCGGGAAGCAGTGGCGCCCACACCGGGGCCCAGGTACGGCACTGACGGGCCGCACGCACCTCCGACGGCCTCGCCGACCAGGTCTCATCGAACGCTCACCGCCTGACACACCCGGAGGGCGAGGATCAGCCGTCGCGGTCCACGGCATCGAGGTGCGCCCAGACGGTATGGCCCTGTCCGGTCACACCTTCTCCCCACCGGCTGGCCAAGGCGTCGACGAGGAGGAGGCCCCGGCCGCCTTCCGACCACAGTCCCTCGTACGTCCAGCCGGCTCGTATCGCGTCGGTGTCGAGGCGGTGGCCGGCGTCGGCCACCTCCATGTGCAGTGTGCGCCCACCCTCCTCCGCCCGAAGCAGCGCCACCCGTACGTGCACCGGGGGCCGGCCATGCCTGAGCGCGTTGGAGAGCAACTCGCTGACGATCAGGTTTGCGTCGTCCGCAAGGATCTCGAGGTCCCAGCCGGCCAGCCGCGTGCGCAGGCACCTGCGCACGCTCGCCGTGGAGTCCGGAGTGCGAGGAGTGATCTCGCAGCATGTCACGTGCATGATCCGCCGCCCTTTCCGACCTCTATGAGTAATTACGGTGGCGGGCGGCCCTCGGATGGCGCAGCGCACGGCCGGGGGCGTGCAGCACCTGCGGTGACGGGTGACGCTCGCGTCCCGCTCCAGCGCTCCAGGTGGATGCAGTGGTCGGCGTTCGTCCCGACCAGGGCGGTGACCCCCTCGCGGCGTAGCCCGGCGTCCTTGCGTACGCCGTGCCTCGCCGTGCCTGCCTGGGTGTCCCGCACCCAGGCTCCGCCCGTCCTGGTTGCCCTTCGCTGACCTGCGCAGACTCGGTGGAGCACCGCATCACCGCACAGGGAGGAAGGAAGTCCCCCTGGCCGGGCCCGTTCGCCCGGCCGCAGCCGGGACAAGAAGATCCGGCTCGACAGTCAGCGCAACGAAAGGCAAGGACCATTTCCATGACGGGACGACGGCTTGACGGCAAGGTCGCGTTGATCACCGGGGCGACCGGTGGCATCGGCACCGCGACCGCCGAACTCTTCGCCCGCGAGGGCGCCCGCTTGGTGATCACCGATGTCGCCGAGGGCCCCCTGCGGGACCTGGCCCGCCGGATCGAGAAGGACGGTGCCCAGGTCGTCCACGCCCGGCTCGACGTCTCCTCGGCCCGGGAGTGGGACGAGGTGATCGACATCGTGCGCGACCGGTTCGGAACTCTGGACGTCCTGGTGAACCTCGCGGGAATCGTGGACTGGCCGGGCATCGAGGACACACGGGAGGAGGCGTGGGACCGTGTCATCGACGTGAACCAGAAAGGCACGTGGCTCGGCATGAAGGCGGCGATGCCGCTGCTGCGCGCGAACGGCAACGCGACGGTGATCAATACGTCGTCGGTGCTCGGCCTCGTGGGAAGCGGCGCGGCCGCGGCCTACCAGGCGTCCAAGGGCGCGGTGCGCCTGTTGAGCAAGACGGCCGCAGTGGAGTACGCGCGACGCGGGGTGCGCGTCAACTCGGTGCACCCCGGGGTGATCGCCACACCGATGATCCAGGAACTCCTGGACGAGCAGGGCGACCAGCAGCCGGACGTCCGGCGCACCCCGATGCGCCGGGCCGGCCGGGCCGACGAGATCGCGCCCGCGATCCTCTTCCTCGCCAGTGACGAGTCCTCCTTCGTCACCGGTACGGAACTCGTGGTCGACGGCGGGCTCACCGCGCACTGAGCGTCCGTACCCGTGTGGCGCCCCCGGCACACCGCCGTCTCCGCTCACCCCTTCCAAGGAACACACCATGCCCTCCGCACCACCGCCCACCGAAGCGGCCAAAGCCACCGACGCCGCCACCGCCGCCACCGACGCCGCCGCCGAAGCCGCCGAATTCGCCGGGAAGATCGCCATCGTCACCGGAGCCGCACGCGGCGTGGGCAAGGAGACAGTGGCACTCCTCCATGCCCGCGGCGCGCGTGTCCTCGCCGTCGACGTACGGCCCGAACTCCGTCTGCTCTCGGAGGAGTTCCCGGGTGTCATGACGATGACCGGCGACGTCACCGTCGAAGGGACCGCCACCCGGGCGGTGCGATCAGCCGTGCAAGCCTTGGGCGGACTGGACATCCTGGTCAACAACGCCGGCCGCACCCTGAACAAGCCCGTCACGGAGACCACCGCCGAAGACTGGGACAGCGTGATGGCGGTCAATGCCCGCGGGGCCTTCTTCTTCGCCCGCGAAGCCTTCCGGGCCATGAAGGAGCGCGGCGGCGGGGCCATCGTCGGCACCGGCTCCTACGCGTCCACCGTGGGCCTGCCCGAGGGTGCCGTCTACAGCGCCTCGAAGGGGGCTCTGGCCCAGCTGACCAGAGTGCTCGCCCTCGAAGGCGGTCGTCTGGGCATCCGCGCGAACCTCGTCGCCGCGGGCGTCGTCGAGACCGACTTCCTCGACGCCTTCCGTTCCGACAGCCGCGCCTACCTCGCGTCCTTCGCCGACGCCCATCCCCTGGGCCGGGTGGCGCGGCCCCGGGACATCGCCGAGGTCCTCTGCTTCCTCGTCTCACCGCGGTCCGGTTTCGTCACGGGCGCCGTGGTCGCCGCCGACGGGGGCTTCACCGCGGCCTGAGGAAGCGACCTCGTCCTGTGCTACGCGGCCACACCCCTTCATTGCCGCGGCGGCGGGATGCCGAAGGAAGGCGGCCGCGTCCCCGGGCAGGGGGTGGGGGAGCCGGCCGGGTGGGACCGCCCCGACTCGGCTGGATCAGGCTCCTCGGGCGGCCCGGTTGAAGAGCCGGCCGGCGAGGTCGACGCCCGTGACCGCGCCGTCGGCGTCGCGGGAGAAGCAGCCGCGCTGCCCTTCGGGGCCGCCTTCGGTGAGGATGTACCGACGTGTCGGCTCACCCCGCGTGCGGCCGGGCCAGGCCGTGGTCGTAGGCGAAGATCACCGCCTGGACGCGGTCGCGGGCGCCGATCTTGGCCAGGACGCGGCCGACATGCGTCTTCACCGTGGACTCCGACAGGACGAAACGCGCGGCGATCTCACCGTTGGTCCAGCCCTTGCCGATGGCGACGAGGATCTCGCGTTCGCGGTCGGTGAGGGCGCTCAGGCGCGGGTCCTGGGCGGTGCCGTCACCGGCGGGCGGGACGAGGCGGGCGAACTCGTGCAGCAGGCGGCGGGTGAGCGCGGGAGCGATCACCGCGTCACCGGTGGCCACGGCACGGATGCCCGCGAGGAGTTCCTCGGGGCGGGCGTCCTTGAGCAGGAAGCCGCTGGCCCCGGCGCGCAAGGCCGCGTAGACGTACTCGTCGAGGTCGAAGGTGGTCAGGACGAGGACGCGGGAACGCTCTCCCGCGGCGACGATGCGGCGGGTGGCCTCGATGCCGTCCATCCCCGGCATGCGTACGTCCATCAGGACGACGTCGGGGCGGAGCTCGGCGGTCTTGCGCACGGCCTCGGCCCCGTGTCCGGCCTCGCCGACCACATCCGTCTCGGGGACGGAGTCCAGGAGCATGCGGAAGCCGTACCGCTGCAGCGGCTGGTCGTCCACGACGAGCACGGTGGTCATCGGGCACCGTCCTGAGGAGTCAGGTCGAGGGTGGCGCGCACCGTCCAACCCGCACCGGCGGGACCCGCTTGGACGTGTCCGCCGTAGAGCGCCGCTCGTTCTCGCATGCCCACCAGGCCGTGCCCTTCCTCGTTCGTCGTGCCGGGACCGTCGGCCGGGGTGGGCGGGCCGGAGTCCTGGACGGCGATGGTCAGCAGTGTGTCCTCGACCACGACCGCCAGGTTCGCACGCGCTCCGGCGCCGGCGTGTTTGAGGGTGTTCGTCAGCGCCTCCTGCACGATGCGGTAGACGGTCAGCTGCACCCCGCTGTCGAGGGCGTCGACATCCCCGGCCGTACGATAGACGACCTCCAGGCCGGCGGCGCGCACGCCCTCGCACAGCGCGTCGATGTCCGCGAGTCTGGGCTGCGGGCTCAGTTCGGGCTCGCCGCGCGAGTCGTCGGCCTCACGGAGCACGCCGAGCACCCGCCGCAGTTCACTCAGGGCCTGCCGCCCGGTGTCGCCGATGAGGTGCAGGGCCTCCTTGCCGCGCTCCGGCGCGCCGGCCGTGGCGTAGGCGCCCGCGTCGGCGAGCGTGATGATGACGGACAGGTTGTGGCCGACGATGTCGTGCATCTCGCGCGCCACTCGGGTCCGCTCCGCCGCGACGGCGAGTCTGTCGCGCTGGTCGCGTTCGATCTCCAGCCGGGTCGCACGGTCCCGCAGCCCGGCCAGCTGGGCCCGCCGGATGCGGACCGTCAGGCCGAGGGCGAGAGCCGCGGTCGCCGTGCTGAGCAGGAAGAACAGCGCGTCCCAGACCGACATCGCCGCCGAGACGCGCACCGCGACCAGGCTCAACGCACCCGCCATCGCCACGCAGGCCCACGGCAGCTGCCGTAGTCGCCCGTGCAGGGTGAGGCTGTACAGGGCGACGAAGAGCGCGATGTCCGCACGGAGCGCGGCGCCGATGGCCCACTGGAGGACGAACACGGCCGTGACGGTGCCGAAGGCCACGGCGGGCGCCCGGCGCCGCCACAGCAGCGGCAGCACCAGCCCGGCCTGCAGGGCCAGCATGCCCGCCACGGGCAGCCGGGTGAACAGCAGGCGGAGGCGGCGCGGGCCGTCGCTGTCGCCGTCCCCGCTGATCACGCCGAGGGCGTGCAGCAGGTCCGGCAGACAGAACAGCAGGAAGACCAGCACCACCACCGCGGTGTCCAGCACCCAGGGACGGGCCCGGTCGGCGTGCCGGAGCCGCTGGCCGGCCCGGCCGAGCCGGGCGACCAGCGGCCCGATCCCGCCGAGGTCATCGGTGGTCACGGTAGTCACGGATGTCACCAGCCCATGATGCGGGCTGCCGCCGCTCACACGTCGCTGCGCACCAGCCGGTACGCCGCACCGGCCAGCGCCAGTGCCGTCCAGCCGAGGAAGACGAGCAGCCCGGCGGAGGGGGACAGGGCGGTCGAGTCATGGGTGAGGGCGAAGATCGACTCGCCCGCGTGGCTGGGCAGGTAGGGGTTGATGTCGCCCTGCCACGAGGTGGGCAGGAGGGAGACCAGTCCGGGTACCAGCATCAGTGCGCCGACCAGGACGGAGATGCCACCGGCGACCGACCGCAGCAGCGCCCCGAGGGCGGTGCCGATCACACCGACCAGGCCGAGGTAGAGCCCGGCGCCCAGCAGACTGCGGACGACACCGGCGTGGCCCAGGCCCATGGCAGCGGGCGTGCCGGACACGATCTGGCTGCCGACGAGGAAGGCGACGAACGCGCCTGCGGTGGCGACCACCAGGGCGACCAGCCCGTACACCGCCGCCTTCGACCACAGCACGGGAAGCCGTCGCGGCACCGCGGCCAGGGTGGAGCGGATCATGCCGGTGGAGTACTCGCCGGCGGTGACCAGCACACCGAGTACGCCGAGTGCGAGCTGGGCGAAGTTCGTGCCGAAGAGGGACAGGCTCGCCGCCGTCGCGGTGGCGAAGTCGCGGTCCAGATGGCGGCCGGAGCCGACATTGGACTTGTAGTGGCTCGCGGCGATGACGCCGAAGGCGATGAGGAACAGCAGCCCCAGCCCGAGGGTGATCCAGGTGGAGCGCAGGGACCAGAGCTTGGCCCACTCGGCGGCCAGCACACGCCGGCCGGTCACCCGGTAGGCGGGCCGGGCCGGGGTGGCCGGGGCGGACTCGGGGGTTCGAGGTGTGGCCGTGAGGGTGCTCATGCCGCGCTCCCGGAGGTCTCGATGCGGGTCGTGGAGCCGTGGTACTCCACGGCGTCCCGGGTCAGTTCCATGAATGCCTCCTCCAGCGACACCGCCTTCGTGGTCAGCTCGAACAGGGGGATGCCGTGCTCGGCCGCCTTCAGCCCGATCTCGCGCGCGGACACCCCGGTGACCTGCAGTTCCTCGGAGCCGATGCGGCCGGTGATGTCGACGCCGGGCCCGGCCAGCACGTCCCGCAGCCGCGCCGGGTCGTCCGTCGCCACCTTCACGGTGTCGCCGCCCGCCTCGCGCACCAGGTCCTGCACGGTCGTGTCGGCCAGCAGCCGGCCGCGACCGACGACGATCAGGTGGTCCGCGACCAGCGCGACCTCGCTCATCAGGTGCGAGGAGACGAACACCGTGCGCCCCTCGCCCGCGAGGGAGGTGAGCAGGTTCCGGATCCACAGGACGCCCTCGGGGTCCAGCCCGTTGACGGGCTCGTCCAGCATCACGGTCTGCGGGTCGCCGAGCAGGGCGGCCGCGATGCCGAGCCGCTGGCCCATGCCGAGGGAGAAGGCACCGGCCCGCTTCTTCGCGACGCTCCCGAGACCGGCGAGTTCGACGACCTCGTCGACCCGGCGGCGCGGGATGCCGTGGGTGAGCGCGAGGGCGCGGAGGTGGTTGTAGGCCGAGCGGCCCGGGTGGATCGACTTCGCCTCCAGCAGCGCCCCGACTTCCTGCAGCGGCGCCTGGTGGCGTGCGTAGTGCGCTCCGTTCACCGTGACGGAGCCGTTCGTCGGCGCGTCGAGTCCGACGATCATGCGCATCGTCGTGGACTTGCCCGCGCCGTTGGGCCCCAGGAAACCGGTGACGGTGCCCGGCTTCACGGTGAAGTCCAGGCCGTCGACGGCGGTCTTCTCCCCGTACCTCTTGGTGAGCTGCTGTGCTTCGATCATCAGCGTTCCTTCTTCCGGACTCCGGCGCCCGAAACGCCTGACGCCTCTTCCGTCACGCTAAGCCCGCGATCAGCCCGATCCGGTGGTACCGGGGACCGAAGCCTGTGGGGCGGGTGGTACCGGGGTACTACGGCCGGGCGGGCAGTGGCCCGGTGCTCGTGCGCGGGGAACGCGCGCGGTCCGCGTCAGCGGATGCGCGCGCTGCCGGTTCAGGGCCACAGCAGCTCGTGACGCCAGACGGTGCCCTCTGCGCGGTACGCGACCCGATGGTGGACCCGGTCGGCGCTCGCCTCCCAGAACTCCACCTCGGTCGGGGTGACGGCGTACAGCGTCCAACTCGGCGGGCACGGCACTCCACCCGCGTGGACGGTGCCGGGGCGTTCGGACTCGGCGAGCGCACCGGCCCGGTCGGCGGGTGAACCCGGCCGGTGCAGATGAGCGGCGAGGCGGGGACCCCGGCCGCGTTCGGCGAAGTCGGCCTCAGAAGCGGCGTGCCCCAGCCCGGTCGCCGTGCCCACGATCCGCACCTGCCGTCCGACGGCCGGCCAGTGGAAGTGGGCGGACACGTTCGGGTTCGCCGTGCTCTCCCGGCCCTTGCGGCTGTCGGACGGGGTGGCGAAGTACAGGCGCTCGTCGTCGATGTCCTTGACGATCAGCCCGGCTCGACGGCACCCCCGACGGGCCCACCGCGCACAGGCTCATGGCGGGCGGCTCGGCCTGTCCCGCCTCGTGTGCCCCGAGGATCCAGGCCGCGATCACCGGCAGGGGATTGTCCGGAAGGTTCTCCTCGAAGGAGCCCGCCGCCCGTACGTCCGCGAAGACCGGAAGCGATCTGAGTCTGCTGCGCATCGTGTCGTCCACGGATCAGGACCCCACTGGTGCCGCGGGCCCTGTCCCGGCTGAGGGACCGCCTCGATCTGTGGGCGGCCCTGCTGTGCCGCACGGGCCAGGGCATGCCGGGCGGCCGGCAGCCGACCGGCAGCGCTCGACGCGCACGTTCGTCGACTTCACCGGCGCGGCGACCCTGACCCCGATCTCGGCGGCACGACGAAGGCGCCGGGCGGAGGCGCCCAGGGTGGCCGGTCGCGGGCGACCGGCGGCGGCAGGGGCCGGGGGCACGCCCCCGCCCGTAGTCGCGCGGACCGCGATGGGCATACTGTCGGCGGATCGCTTGATCGCCGCGCGGTCACCGTCCCGGTACCGGCCGGGGAGCGGCGGTCTCCGGAAAAGCGGGGAGTGGGGGACAGTCGTGGGCCTGATGGATCGCATCCGCGGTGAGTTCATCGACATCGTCGAGTGGACCGACGACGGCCGGGACACCATCGTGTGGCGCTTTCCGCGCCACGGCAACGAGATCAAGATGGGCGCCCGGCTCGTGGTGCGCGAGTCGCAGGTGGCCGTCTTCGTCAACGAGGGCCGGCTGGCCGACGTCTACCAGCCCGGCACGTACACCCTCACCACCCAGAACATGCCGGTCCTGTCCACACTGAAGGGCTGGAAGCACGGCTTCGAGTCGCCGTTCAAGGCCGAGGTCTACTTCGTCACCACCCGGCAGTTCACCGACTTCAAGTGGGGCACCCAGAACCCGGTGATCCTGCGGGACGCCGACTTCGGCATGGTCCGGGTGCGGGCCTTCGGCACCTTCGCCGCCAAGGTCGTGGAGGCCGCCGCGCTCCTGCGCGAACTGGTCGGCACCGACCCGCAGTTCCGCACGGAGGAGGTCGGCGAGCACCTGCGGCAGCTGATCGTGTCCAAGCTGGGCTCCGCGCTGGGCTCGTCCGGCGTGCCGCTGCTGGACCTCGCCGCCCGGCAGGACGGCATCGGGCAGCAGCTGGCCGAGGCGCTGACCCTGGAGCTTTCCTCCACCGGCATCGCCATCCCCCGGTTCTACATCGAGAACATCAGCGTCCCGCCGGAGATCGAGGCGGCGATCGACACCCGCTCGCGCATGACGATCACCGGCAACCTGGACGACTACGCCAAGCTCCAGGCCGCCGACGCCCTCCCGATCGCCGCCGCCAACCCCGGCACCGGCGGCGACGCCGTCGGGCTGGGCGTGGGCATGGCGCTGGGCGGGCGGATCGTGCAGAGCACGTCCGGCGCGGCGGCTCCCGGGGCCCCGGTGACGCAGGCCGCCCCGGCACAGCCCGCTCCGGCTCCCGCCCCCGCCGACGTCCCGCCGCCGCTGCCCACCGCGTCCCGCTGGTTCCTCGCGGTCGACGGCCGGCAGCAGGGCCCGTACGACGAGAGTGCGCTGGCCGGGCAGGTGGCGGCCGGCAGCCTGACCCGTACCACCCTGGTCTGGCGCAGCGGGCAGTCCGCCTGGCAGCCCGCGGACCAGGTCCCGGAGCTGGCGCCGCTGCTCGCCGACGTCCCGCCGCCGCTGCCCCCGCAGGGCTGAGGTCCGCCACCCGGAACCCTCCGGCGACAGGTCACAAGGAGAAGTGAGTTGACGGATCAGGACGTCGCGCCGGCGCCCGACCGGGCGTTCCAGTGCGAGGCGTGCGGCGGGGTCAGCGAGTACGCGCCCGGGACGTACGCGCTGCGCTGCTCGTACTGCAAGCACGAGCAGGACATCACGCCGGTACCGCGGCAGGTGACCGAGCACCCGATCGAGGAGCTGGCCGTACTGCCCCGCCGGGCGTCCGCGCCGGGCCGGGTCAAGGTGTACACCTGCCCCGGCTGCCATGCGGTGACCGAGAGTGACACGCTCAGCGACAAGTGCCCGTTCTGCGCCACCCCGCTGGTCGCGGACGCCTCCGGGACCGAGCGCGTGGTGCCCGAGGCGGTCCTGCCCTTCGGGGTGGGCCGTGAGCAGGCCCGTGACGCGCTGGCGGCGTGGACCAGGTCCCGCTGGTTCGCGCCGAACGAGCTGAAGAGGGTCACCGAGGCGGAGACCTTCCGGGGCAGCTACCTGCCGCACTGGACGTACGACGCGCAGACCACCACCCAGTACACCGGGCAACGCGGCGAACACTACTGGGTGGAGGAAGAGGACTCCGAGGGCCGCACCCGTCGGGTGCGGCACACCCGCTGGCACCACACGTCCGGCACGGTCGGCCGGTTCTTCGACGACGTGCTGGTGCCCGGCAGCGACCAGGTGCCGGTGAGGGAACTGGACAAGCTGGCCCCCTGGCCGCTGGAGGAGACGGTTCCCTACCAGGAGGAGTACCTGGCGGGTTTTCGAACCGTCCGCTACGACGTCGAGCCGGAAACCGGCCTGGAGTCGGCAAAGGCACGAATGGCGCCGGTGATCCGCGCCGACTGCAAGCGGGACATCGGCGGCGACGAGCAGCGGGTGCACTCGATGTCCACCTTCTACAGCGGCGTCACCTACAAGCTGGTGCTGCTGCCCGTCTGGTTCCTGACCTACCTCCACGCCGGCAGGGCGTGGCCGGTGATGGTCAACGCCCGTACCGGCGAGGTCATCGGCGAGCGGCCGTACAGCGCGGTGAAGATCACCCTGGCTTCGGTGGGTGGCGCACTGCTCATCGCCCTGGTGGTGCTGCTCGTGGTGCTGCTGCGCAACTGAGGACGCGGTGGGCCGGGCCGGCGAGCGGCACGTCGGTCACGGGGTGCGGTCCGGCGTCAGCGCGGTGAGGTGCGACAGGAGGGGCCGACCGGGGCCGTCGCCGGGTCCGGTTCGGCCCCCTGCGCGGGCAGGCCCACCTCGCCGAGCAAGTCCTCAGCCGCACACGCGAGTTCGCGCCCGACGGCCGACCGCAGCGACGGATACGCGTGGCCGTACCCCACGAGCACGGCACCGAGCAGCACCCGCGCCTCGGAGTCCAGGACCAGTTTCGCGTAGCGGTCCCCGAGGCCGCCGTCCCCGGCCCCACGGGTACGGCTGAACGTCACCGCTCCCGGGGCCTGGGCGTGGACGTCGCCGAGACTCGCCACCTCCACACCGGGCACCTTCAGGACGGTCGCGGCCCCGTCCGCGGCGGGCCCGGGACCGTTCTGTGCCGGGGCGCCCAGGAGCTGCCCGGCGACCGCCTCGGCCATGCGGTATCCGGGGGCCACCGTGCCGTGGCACCGCCCGTGCACCGCCGCGCAGTCCCCGATGGCCCACACGTCCGCGATGCCGGTCCGGCCCAGGTCGTCCACCAGGAAACCGCCCCGCTCGCCCCGGGCCGGCCCACCGGTCCGGGCCAGCTCGTCGCGCGGGCGGGTCCCCGCGGAGAAGACGACCAGCCCCGCCGGGATCCGGGACCCGTCCTCCAGCGTCACCCCGCACACCCGGCCGTCCGCCCCCGCGTCGACGGACCGCAGCGGGACCCCGCAGGACAGCCGCAGCCCGGCGCGCCGCAGCCACCCGGCGAGCAGCCGCGCCGCGGTGCTGTCGAGCTGGGCGGGCATCAGACGGGGAGCCGCCTCCACGACGTGCGGCCGCATACGCAGATGGCGGCGCAGCGCCTCGGCGGTCTCCAGGCCCAGCAGGCCGCCGCCGACCACCACGACCGGCGCCCCGGGTGCGGCGGCGCCGCGGATCGCGTCCACGTCCGCGAGCGTCCGGTACGGGAAGCAGCCGGGCAGGTCGGCGCCGGGAACCGGCGGACGGAAGGCCGCCGCCCCCGTGGCCAGCACCAGCGCGTCGTAGGGGACCCGGGTACCGTCCGCGGTCAGGACGGTCCGCGAGGCCCGTTCGATGCCCACCACCGGGGCGGCCGTCCGCGCTTGCACGAGGGGATCGCGGCGTGTGCGCGGCCCGGCCAGTTCGAGGTCCGCCTCCGTGGCACCGGCGAGCCGGTCCGCCAGCGCGACGCGGTCGTACGCCGGCCGGGGCTCGTCACCGAGGACGAGGATCCGCCAGGCGCCCTCCCGGTCCCGGGACCGCAGCTCCTCGGTCAGCCGGTGCGCGGTCATGCCGTAGCCGACGATCACCAGGGTGCGGGGTGGCGTCATGGGCGTCATCGGCTCCTTCGTCTTCGTCGGTGGACGGCCCGCGACCGGGCGCCGGCTCCTCGGCGGCGAGCTGGGCGCAGAGCCGGCGGATCTCGTCCGCGCAGCCACCGCACCCGGTGGTGGCCCGGGTGGCGCCGGCGAGGGCGCGCGGGCTGCGGGCGCCGTCGTGCCAGGCGCGCGCGAGCGCTCCCCGGGACACGTTGTTGCAGCGGCAGACCACATCCGAGGGCTCGGCGGACGCGGCCGGCGCCCGCCGGACGGCGGGCGCCCGGCCCAGCAGCAGGGACAGCCGGTCGGCGGGCAGCGGGCGGTGCGCGTCGTGGAGCTGGGTGAGCGCCGCCAGGGCCTCGGGCAGACCGACCACGACCGCCGACGTCAGCCGCCCCGCCGCGTCGACCGTCACGGTCGCGTACCGGCCCCGTGCGGGGTCGCGGAAGGTCACGGTCTCGCCCTCGGCGGTGTTGTCGGCCGAGCCGGGCGCCGCCCCCAGCACACCGAGCGGCAGCCCGGCCAGGCGGGGGCGGAGCACGGTCCCCGGTCGCCGGCCCCCGGGCTGCCGTCCGGTCAGCGAACGGGCCAGCACCTCCGCCTGGTCCCACCCCGGCGCCGGCAGGCCCGGGGCCCAGCCGGGGTGTTCGGCGCAGTCGCCGATCGCCCGGATCCGCGGATCGCCGGTCCGCAGTCCGTCGTCGACCAGCACCCCGTTCCGCACCGCCAGACCCGCCGCGCCGGCCAGTGCCGCGCGCGGCCGCACGCCGGTGCAGCACACGAGCGTGTCCCAGGCCAGCGGGCGGCCGTCGTCGAGGACGAGCTTGCCCGGCTCGACCCGTACGGCCGAACGACCGCACTCCAGCCGCACGCCCAAGCCGGACAGATGGCGCACGAGGAGGTCCCCGGCGGTGGCGTCGAGCCGGCGGTGCAGCGGGTACGGCCCGCGGTGCACCACGGTGACGTCGCGGCCGGAGCGCCGCAGCGCCGCCGCGGTCTCCAGCCCGAGAGGCCCGCCGCCCAGGACGACGGCCTGCTCCCCGCCGACGCGGGCGCAGTCCGCGAGGGACCGCAGCGTGGTGACGCCGTCGAGCAACCGCCCGGCGGCCGTACGGATCCCGGGCACCGGCGGGACGAACGGCTCCGCCCCGGTGGCCAGGACCAGCGTGTCGTAGCGGTGCTGCTCGCCCCTCGCCGTGCGCACCCGCCGGCGGGCGCGGTCGACGGCCGTCACGGTGATGCCCGGCAGGACGCGGACGCCCGGCACCGGCGGCAGCCGCAGGGCCGCCGGACGGAGGCCGCCGTCCAGCACCGAGGCCAGCAGCGTCCGCTGGTAGGGGGCGAGGGGTTCCGCGTGCAGCAGCGTGACGGTTCCCCGGTGGCCGTGACGGTGCAGCCGCTCCGCCAGCCGGTGCCCGACGGGGCCGCCGCCGACGATCACGACGTCGCCCGTCGCGGCCCCCTTGCCCAGGTGCTGCCTGCCTCCGCTCATAGACCCGTGGCCCCCCTCGCCGTACCGCGGCCGGCGGGCTCGACCCGGACCGCGCTCACCTTGAATTCGGGCATCTTGCTGCGCGGGTCGAGAGCGGTGCCGGTGAGCAGGTTCGCCCGCCCGTCGTCCGGGAAGTGGAACGGCAGGAACACGGTGTCGGCCCGCAGCGTCGGCACCATCCTGACCCGGGCCGTCACCCGCCCCCGCGCCGACCGCACCCACGCCAGGTCGCCCTCGGCGACACCGGCGCGGGCCGCCGTGTCCGGGTGGATCTCCACGGTCGGCCCGGGCGCCGCGCGCATCAGGTCCGGCACCCGGCGGGTCTGGCTGCCCGACTGGTACTGGGCGAGCAGCCGCCCGGTCGTGGCCCACAGCGGGAAACGGTCGTCCGGCGTCTCGGCGGGCTCCCGGTGGTCCACCTCCTGGAAGCGGGCCCGACCGTCCGGATGGGCGAAGCCGTCCAGGAACATGCGCGGTGTGCCCGGGTGCGTCGGGCCGTCGGGGTTCTGCGGGCAGGGCCAGTACAGGGCTTCCCCGGCGTCCAGCCGTTCGTAGGTGATACCCGAGTAGTCCGCCCGGCCGCCGCGGGAGGCGCGCCGCAACTCCTCGAAGACCAGCCGCGGTTCCTCCGGGTAGCGGTCGGCCGGCTCGCCGAGCCGCACCGCCAGCTCCCGCAGCACACGCAGATCGCCGCGCGCCCCCGGCGGCGGGCTCACCGCCCGGCGCCGGCGCAGCACCCTGCCCTCCAGGTTGGTCAGGGTGCCCTCCTCCTCCGCCCATTGCAGGACCGGCAGCACCACATGCGCCAGCCGGGCCGTCTCGGACGGCACGAAGTCGGCCACCACCAGCAGGTCCAGCGCGGACAGCCGCCGGGTGACACGGGCGGCGTCCGGCGCGGAGACGACCGGGTTGGAACCGAACACCAGCAGGGCCCGGGGCCCGCCGTCCGTACCGAGGGCGTCCAGCAGCTCGAAGGCGCTGCGGCCCGGGCCGGGCAGGCGCTCGGGCGCCACCCCCCACACCCGTGCCACGTGCTCCCGGGCCCGCGGGTCGGTGATGGACCGGTAGCCGGGCAACTGGTCGGCCTTCTGGCCGTGCTCCCGGCCGCCCTGCCCGTTGCCCTGGCCGGTGAGGCAGCCGTATCCGGACCCGGCCCGGCCCGGCAGCCCG
Source organism: Streptomyces sp. NPDC021356 (assembly GCF_040641015.1). Lineage (NCBI taxonomy): Bacteria > Bacillati > Actinomycetota > Actinomycetes > Kitasatosporales > Streptomycetaceae > Streptomyces > Streptomyces sp. NPDC021356. The sequence goes on from NZ_JBFACU010000013.1 coordinate 153,215, forward strand.
AGGGCGAGGGCGAGGTTGACGAAGGCCGCGACCGTGTCGGTGCCGTTGCTGTGCTGCTCCGCTCCCCGGCCCGTCAGCACGTACGCCCGCCGGGCGCCGGCGAGGATCCGCACCGCCTCGGCCTGCCGCGACGCCGGGACGCCGGTCACCCGCTCCACGCGCTCGGGCCACCAGGCCGCGGCGTGCCCCCAGGCTCCCTCGAACCCCACCGTGCGCCGCTCCACGGCGTCCCGGTCGTACAGCCCCTCGGTGACCGCGATGTGCAGCAGGCCCAGGGCGAGGGCCAGGTCGGTGCCGGGGGCGGGGGACAGGTGCAGGGTGGCCCGCTCCGCGGTGGGGGTGCGCCGCGGGTCGATGACGATCGTCGCCTTCGCCCTGCCGAGGTGACGCATCAGCGGAGGCATGGTCTCGGCCGGATTGGCCCCCGCCAGCAGCACCGCGTCCGCCTCGGCGAGATCGGTCACCGGGAACGGCAGCCCCCGGTCCAGCCCGAAGGCCGCGGTGCCCGCCGTGGCGGCGGACGACATGCAGAACCGGCCGTTGTAGTCGATCTGACTCGTGCCCAGGGCCAGCCGGGCGAACTTGCCGAGCAGGTACGCCTTCTCGTTGGTGAGGCCGCCGCCACCGAGCACCGCGACGGCGTCCGGGCCGTGCGCGGCCCGGATCTCCCGCAGCCGGGAGGCGACGCTGTCCAGCGCGTCGGGCCACGACGCCGGCACGAGCCGTCCGGCACCGTTGCGCAGCAGCGGGGTGCGCAGCCGGTCCGGTGCGCGCAGCAGGGTGGGCGCCGTCCACCCCTTCTGGCAGAGTCCGCCCTGGTTCACCGGGAAGGCGTCGGGTTCCACGGTCACCGGCGCGCCGGCCGGCCCGTCGCCGGGTCCGGCGGGGCTCAGCCGGGTGCCGCACTGGAGCGCGCAGTAGGGGCAGTGGGTGGCGACCGGGGCCTGCGGTGCCGCGAGCGGCGCGGACCGTCCGGACGGCTGTTCAGACATGGGTCGGCTCCGGTTCTCGGACGGGCTCCGGATCGCCGCCGGCCGGCCCCGCGTCGGGGCGCAGGTACCGGACCCGGACGACGACGGCGCACAGGACGTAGCACAGGAGGAAGGCCCAGAAGGCCGGTTCACCCGAGCCGTGGCGGTCGTAGGCGGCCCGGAAGACCAGGTTGACCGCCGCGCCGCCGAGGGCCCCGGCCGCCCCGGTGACGCCGATCACCGCCGCGGTCAGCCGCTGGGCCCGCAGCGCGTCCGCCTCCGCTCCACCGGGCTCCGGCGCCCCGGCTCCCGGTGCGTGGGACCGGCGCGCCAGGACCCACGGGATCATCCGGTAGACCGCGCCGTTGCCGGCGCCGGTGAGGACGAAGAGCACGGTGAAGGCCGTGACGAACAGCGCTGCGGAGGACCGGGCGGAGGCCACCAGCAGGACGGCCGTGCCCGCGCTCAGCAGCACGAAGACGGCCGCCGTCACCCGGGCCCCGCCCCAGCGGTCCGCCAGCCGTCCGCCCAGCGGCCGGGCCAGCGAGCCCAGCAGCGGGCCCACGACGGCGCAGGACGCCGCCTGCAGGGCACTGGAGCCGAACTGGGCCTGGAGGACCAGACCGAAGGCGAAGCCGTACCCGATGAAGGACCCGAAGGTGCCGACGTAGAGCAGGCAGATCCACCAGGTGTCCGGCTGCCGCAGTCCCTCCCGGATCACACCGCGGGGCACGGGGCCCGGGTCGAGGTCGTCCATCCCGGCGGCGGCGAGCAGCGTGGCGAGCACCAGCAGCGGGAGGTAGACGGCGGCGACGAGGGACGGGCTGGTGTCCCCGGCCGTCGCGATGACCACGACCCCGACGGCCTGGACCACGGCGACGCCGAGATTGCCGCCGCCGGCGTTGACGCCGAGCGCCCAGCCCTGGTGCCGGCGCGGGTAGAAGCGCGCGATGTTGGTCATCGAGGAACCGAAGCTGCCGCCGCCCGACCCGGTCAGCGCGGCGATGACCAGGAACACCCACAGCGAAGTGCCGGGCCGCTGCACGAAGTACCAGGTCAGCGCCGTGGGGATCAACAGCAGGCCGGTGGTGAGCACCGTCCAGGTCCGGCCGCCGAAGCGCAGCACGGCGTGGCTGTACGGGATCCGCAGCAGGGCGCCCACCACGGTCGGGGTGACGACGAGCAGGAGTTTCTCGCCCGGGGTGAAGTCCAGCCCGTTGCGGGGGGACATGAACAGGACCAGCACCGACCAGATGCTCCACACCGAGAAGCCGATGTGCTCGGTCAGAACCGACAGGAGCAGGTTGCGCCGCGCGACGCGCCTGCCCGGGCCGTTCCAGAAGGCGGCCCGTTCGGGGTCGTAGCCGGTGGCCTGCCCGCGTGGTGCGCGCCGGGGGCCGCTGGTCATGCCGTCACCCCACTTCGCAAGCCGGCGGGCCGGCGGGGCGGCCCAGGCCGTCGGCCGGCGTACCCTCGGCCGCGCGCCCGCCAGGCCGGCGCAGGGCGTTCCCCCAGCCACCGAGCGGACTCGATGCGCCGCACCTGCACGGTGCCCCTGCGCGGCGGCTCGGCCGGCAGCACCACCGGCTCGGCGAGCCGCGGGAAGTGACTCACCGCATGGCACCACCGGGTCGGGCCCAGCGGTCGAGGTGACCGACGTCGCCCGTGCGCCGTCGGCGGCCGTCGCACTCCATCCCGAACGCTCCTCCCGCCCTCCTGTGGGACGTGCCGGTCGGCGGAAGCGGGTTCTGAGATGAGCGCGGTGTCGTCCATGGCCATGGGACGGATCCTGCGGAGGCGACCCAGGGCGGGGCAATCCGGCCGGAGTCAGTCCGTCATGTCTCCGGCCGGGACGCCCTGCGATGGGTACGGGTCAGCCGACGAGCGCGGCGGACGGCGTCCGCGGGGCTTCGTCCGCCGCTGCCTCTCGAAGCAGCCCGCCGCCCAGGCTCTGCTTCACGCAGGCTCACCTCGCCGGCAGGGACACCAGACCGTGCAGGGACCAGTGGTCGGACTTCCCGGACGTCGCCGAGACCTGGCAGTCGACGAAGTTCGCGTTCAGCGGGGCGAAGAGGTAGTCCAGCTTCCTCGTGGGCCTGCCTCCCGAGCCGTTGGCGGTGAACTCACCCGCACGGGGCTTCGTGGGGTCGTCGCCCTGGGAGCATTCGAGGTAGTGGTCGTAGACGGGGACGAGCGCGGAACTCGGCCCGCCTTCGGGCACGCCCGCGCCGAGGGCGGGCGGTACGACGTTCATGTCACCGCCGAACACCGGGCGGTAGCCCCAGTCCTCCCACTGGTCCGCCAGCTTCCGCAGCTCCTGCCCCTGCTTGATGCGCCATGAGCCGTCCTCCGTGAGGTCGTCGTAGGGCGGCCCCGCACTGAGGTGCCCGGTGCACACGACGACGGTCCGCGAGGGGATGGTCGCGCACAGCGCGCTGCGCTGCTCCTTGTCGGACGGGGAGGAGAAGTCGTAACGCTGGTAGAAGGTGTTCTCGTCGGGTACGGCGATCGCCACGCCGTACGCGCCCCGGTCGAGCCGGTCCGGGGCCGGGCCCATGGCGCACTGCTTCTGGACGTCGACCCCGTCCACCCGGTTGTGGATGGGCGCGAACCGCACGTCCCACGACCGGCCGGTCTCGCTCTCCAGCATCCGCTCCACGGGCTTGGCGTGCTTCTCGCAGAACTCCTGGAAGAAGATGGCATCGGGGTACTCCCCGTTCACCTTGAGCCGTGCCTTGATGGCGTCGGTGAGTTCCACGGCCCCGGCGCGGTCGTCCGACCAGCCGCAACGATCGTTGTTGTTACCGCAGACGTTCCAGGTCATCACGTCGAGCCGGGTCCCGGCGACGGGTCCCTGAGGCACCTGGGGAGGTGCCCCCTGCCCAGGGTCGCGGGAACTGTACACGGGCTCCAGCAGGAACTTGACGGGCGTGTCGGACGTCGCCCGCAGCGTGCCGTCGGCGTCGATGTCGACGTACCGCTGGGCATACCCGTCCGCCACGGTCTTGAAGGTCACCCAGTGGGAACCGGCCTTCTCGTCCGGTCCGGCCGGTGAGAAGGCCGTCTCGAACTGCTGCCACGAGCCGAGATTTCCACCCCGGGCCCGCAGCATGCCCTGCCGGTCACCCGCGTCGCCGAGTTCCGGCGTGGTGAAGAAGCCCGTGACCTCGGAGCGCAGGCTGGTGATGTTCTGCCCCGGATGGTTGGTGTGGATCGTGAACCGCTCCCACGACTTCACCTCGGTGCTCACCGCCCGCAACCGCCACTCGTACTGCCCGGTGTCGTTCATCTCCACCCGGACGTACTTGCCGTTGGGTGCCCGCAACGCCCATTTCTGACCGGCCGACTTCTCCACCCACACGGCGTCCGCCGACACGTCGGTGGCCGCGGCGATTCCGGCCCCGGCCAGAACCAGCGCGGTCACCAGAGCGATGACGGATGTGAGTACGCCTGCCAAACGACGCATGTTCCCCCCTTGGTACCTGGTACTGACACCTGATGGCCGACTCGGCCCAGGTGGTGCACATGAGCACACCACAGGCGTGAGCCTGGAGGCGTGGCCTGGTTGATCATCCCCCCGACCCAGCCTATCCGCGGGGCCGCCCCAGGCGAGGGGAGCGGAGGGACCGGGACCACGCCCGAGGCAGGTGCTGTCCGGCTCCGTCCCCTTGCTCCACCGGGTTGCGTGATCGTGCGGAGAGCGTGGTCGCGTAGGACTGTTCCGACCACCACTTCCCAAAGCCGCGTTGGCGGCGGCCGTCGCGAAGCCCGGCACGGACGCGCCCCGCTGCGCGGCATCGAACGCGGGCGCCGGCGGGGCCGGCGACGCACGGAGTTGGTCGGGCAGCGGGCCGGAGGGCACGCGGGGGACTCCGAGGCCGGCCAGGACGATGCGCAGGGCTCGTTCAACGGCCGCGTCCGCCCCAGGGGTCGTGACCGCGGGATTTCCGTCCGCGGGCCTCATGCAGGTTGCGGACTCCCTGGCTCACTCGGCGAACGGGTTCATGTGCGAGGCATGGCGCGGCAGGCGGGGTCATACGGCAGTGGCGGTGGCCTGCGTGGCGGGCGAGGGCCCGGTCCAAGTCAGTGGGCAGCACGTGTGCCCCGTAAGTCAGTCGAACACCAGCGGTCCGTGCGCGGTTTCCGTCGCGGATATAAGGAGCGCACCGGGCGGAAGCACTCCTGGGTGAGGTCAACGCGGTGGCGTCGACAGACCACACTGGCGCTCGGCGAGCAGCTCGCCGACGACCGCACCCACCGCCACAGCGGCCAGGGCTGTCGCTCATCAGCGACGAGCGCGAATCCATTGCCGGGGGAGCCACTGCGGGCAGGCGCCCGCCAGGACGACGCCTCCCGGGAGCAGTTGGGCCGTGCTACCGGTCATGCGCCGTCGCGGGTGCGCAGCAGGTTGACGACCGTCACCCGCAGCACCGGCTCACCGTCCTGGCCGACGAGCTCGGCGTGTGTGCGCACGATGCCGCGCCGCGGGTCGGAGCGCGACAGCCGGGTGTCGAGGGTACGCACGCGCAGGCCGAGCTCGTCGCCGGGGCGCACGGGCTTGAGCCAGCGCAACTCGTCCACCCCGGGGCTGCCGAGACTGGCTACCGTGGACAGATAGTGCCTGGCGAACAGCTGCATCATCAGAGCCACGGTGTGCCACCCGCTGGCGACCAGCCCGCCGAACGGCCCCTGCTTCGCCGCGACGGGATCGATGTGGAAGGACTGGGGGTCGTAGCGGGAGGCGAAGTCGATGATCTCCTCCTGAGTGACCACGACGCTGCCGTACTCATAGGTCGCACCCGCCGTGTAGTCCTCGAAGTAGCGGTCGTCGATGGGGGCGGCGAAACCGTCGGTTCCCTGGTGGTCGTACATGTCTTCCTGTCTCTGTGGTTCCGGCGCAGCGACGCTGCGGGGAGAGGGCCGAGGACGGCGACTGCGGCCAGGACCGGCAAGGCGGTTTCCGCGTCGGCGGTGCCCGCGCCGGTGGCGAAGGCGATGCCGAGGGCGCAGGCGCCATCACGCGGGAGGCGTAGGGGCGCCCTGCTCCAGCCGGCGGGGCTCGCGGTGCTGTCGGCCCCGGGACGGAGCCTCGCAGCTGCCCGTTCACCAGGCCGTCGGTCCGAGGTGAGCGTCCAGCGCGGCTTCGATGAGCCGGTCGGGGCCGCCATCGCCGGGGCCGCCGAGAGCGAGTTGCAGACTGCCCCAGGACCACAGTTGGGCGATGCCGTGCAGATTCGTCCACAGGGCGGCCGCGGTGACGGCCGCAGCAGGCTCCACCGCCTCTGCCCGGCACCGGGCGACGAGGTCCACGACGCGCTCGAACATCGGGAGCGTCGCCTCCCGCAGCCGGGGTCCGTCCGCAGCTTCGTGCTGCCGGCCGCTGTCGAGCAGGTCGTGGCGGAACATCAACTCGAACATGCCGCGCCGTTCCAGCGCATAGGTGACATACACCCGCGCCAGCGCCGTCAACTTCTCTCTCGGCGCGGCAGTTTCGGCCGTGGCTGCGGCGGAGCGCGCGCCCAGTTCCTCGAAGCCCCGGCGGGCGATGGCCGACAGCAGCGCCCGGTGGGTCGGAAAGTAGCGCCGCGGCGCACCGTGCGACACACCCGCCCGGCGGGCGATCTCCCGCAGGCCGACGAAAGCGGTGCCCTCGGAGAGCACCAGCTCCACTCCCGCGTCGACGAGCCGTTCCCGCAGCGCCCCATCAAGGTCCACAGACAGTGTCTACCAGGCTCCGTGTGCACCGTCCAGTGCCCGGCTCGGCTCACCTGTGGGTCCAGCCGTGGGGAGCGCGAGTTCAGTTCGCGGCCGGGCGTGAAGCGCGGCTCCTCCGCAACTGCGGCGAAGGCCCTCAGGTCCGGTGCGTGGGCGTCATAACCATCGGCTATCACGACGGGTCTTGGACCGGCAACGGGTCGGGCTTGCAAGGTGATTCACGCAGGGAGCGCCGAGAACAGCGGATCACCCGGCGCAAGGAGCGGAACATGCGCAGGGTACGGCCGGTCGCCGGGGCGAGAAGCGGGCTCGGCCGGGCGTGCCCCCGAAGCGGCGGTGCCCGCGGACGACATCGTGGTCGCCCCCGGGCTCCCGTCTCGCTCACCCACCTTCGAGAACGTCACAGGAGCGCCCTGATGAAATTCCTGCTCAGGCCCTCCCGGGTCACCCGCCCCGCCGGCTCGGCTCCGGAGGCGGCCCGAGGCGGATCCCCGGCGGTGCTCGGTGCCGCTCTGCTGGGCTTCTTCCTCATCTGCCTGGATGCGTTGATCGTCACCGTCGCGCTGCCCGGCATCGGCCGCAGCCTCGGCGGCGGCGTGTCCGGCCTGCAATGGGTGGTGGACGGATACACGCTGGTCTTCGCCGCCCTGATGCTCTCCGCGGGCACCCTCTCCGACCGCATCGGGGCCCGGCGGGCGTACGGCGGCGGCCTTGTGGCCTTCGCGCTGGCCTCAGCCACGTGCGGACTGGCGCCGAGCCTCGGCGTGCTGGTGGCGGCACGACTGGTCCAGGGAGGTGCGGCGGCGGTGATGATGCCCACGTCGCTGGCGCTGGTCCGGCAGGGCTTTCCCGACCAGGCGAAACGGGCTCGGGCGATCGCCGTCTGGACCGTGGGCGGCGCGGTCGCGGTGGCGGCCGGGCCGGTGCTCGGCGGGGCGCTCACCGCCTCCCTGGGCTGGCGGTGGATCTTCTTCGTCAATCTCCCGGCAGACCTGCTCGCGCTCGCGCTGCTCGCCCGCGTACCGGCCTCTGGGCGGCTGTCCTCGCGGCTGGACGCGGCCGGGCAGGTGACGGCGATGGTCACGATGGGCGCGCTGACGTACGGCGTGATCGAGGGCGGCGCGGGGGGTTTCGGCCGGCCGTCGGTGGTGGCGTCGCTGCTGGTGGCCGCGGCCGCGGCAGCTGCCTTCCTCGCCGCGCAGGCCAAGGGCGCGCACCCGATGCTCCCACTGCCGCTGTTCCGCTCGCGGGTGGTGGCGGTGTCCTTGGTGGTCGGTTTCATGCTCAACGCCGCCTACTACGGCGGGGTGTTCGTCTTCAGTCTCTACCTGCAGCAGGAGCGCGGGCAGACCGCGTTGCACGCGGGCCTGCTGTTCATTCCGATGACGGCACTGGTCGCAGTGGTGAACCTGGCCTCGGCGAAGCTGGCCGAGCTGTTCGGCCCGCGCGTGCCGATGGTGGCGGGTCAACTGGTCGGGACCGCCGGGCTACTGGCACTGCTCACCGTCGGCGCGCACACCGGCGTCTGGTCGGTGGCGGCGTTGATGGTGCCGGTCGGCCTCGGCGGGGCACTGGCGGTTCCGGCCCTGACCGCTTTGCTGCTCGACGCCGTGCCCGGCGACCGGGCGGGCACCGCGTCAGCCGTGCTCAACACCGGCCGCCAGGCCGGCGGGGCGATCGCGGTGGCAGCCTTCGGGGCGCTGCTGTCGGGAGCGGACACGTTCCTGACCGGTATGCGGTGGAGCATGTCGCTCGCGGCGGCCGGGCTCCTGCTGACGGCGGGCGCGACGCTGACGCTGCCCCGGGGAGGGCGCCGGGCCGCGAAGACGTGAGCCGTGCGGTGGAGTTCGGCGCGGCGGAGTTCGGCCGCAGATCGCACCGGCCCTCCCGTTCCGCGAACAGGATCGTCTCCCTTCAAGCAGGACGGCACCTGCGCAGAGATGATCCAGCAAGAGCTGTGACCAGCAGGGACACCAGACGCCCTAGCCGTCGATGTCGAGCGCCGTGCCGTACAGGCGGTCCACCTTCAACCGGATGACGCCCCGGCGCTCGGCGACCAACTGCTTCAGGAAAGCGCCCTCGTCCTCCGGCTTCGGGGCTCGCGGGATCATCCCGAGCAGGTCCCGGCCCACGGCGTCGCCGGGAACGGCCGTGGCCTCGGAGACCTCGGCCTCGCCTTCGGCAACGGCGAACGACCACACGTCGCCGCCCTGCACATGAAGCGCCGCACGCGGGTCGCGTCGCAGATGCCCGACTTTGACCCGGTCGGCCGTCGTCGAGAACCGCACCACGCGGGCTTCAGGGTCCCAGCTGTACAACATGGTGGTCAGATGGGGATGGCCACTGCGCTTGACGCTGGCAAGCGTGCCGAACTGCTGTTTGCCGAGCAAGCTGGAGAGGGCTTCGTCGGACAGGGGGCGAGGCGAGGTGCTGGTCCTTGAGTCATGACGTGACCAACACCCATGAGCGTGCGGCAATTTCACAAACGTACCTCCATCCGGATTCCCAGGAGGAACCGGATCAGCGGAAGCCGGGGGCGCATGCGGGTACTGCTGGGAGCCGAGTGTGCTCCTGGCCGCCCCTGGCGATCGCTCGGACGGCGCCTGCGGATCGGTCCGCAGCGGTAGCTTTTCAGCTGATGCTTGCACAACGCGCTCAGATGATCACGGCTTGCAGCCCGGGATGGGTCGACGCCGAACGCCAGGCCCGTCCTGGGGGTGCGGCCCCGCATTTCGCGGGCGTTCTCAGCGCGTGGGGCGGATGCCGTGACGGGTGGTCCAGGTGATGCTGGAGCAGTGACCGACGATGCGGATGACGGTTTCGCCGTCGAAGACGATGGCGATGCCGATGTCGATGTACCGACGGTCGGTGTGGAGGAGGAGCACTTCCTCATCGACCCTGTGACGCGTCTGACGGTCCCTGGTGGCCCGGGGGTCGCCGCGCGTGCCGCTGAGGCGGTCGGAGACCTTGCCGCCGAAGAGTTCGCCGAGTGCCAGGTCGAAGGGCGTACCCCGCCGTGCCGGACAGCCGGCGAGTTGCGCCGTCACCTGACGCGGGTACGCGGGGCGCTGGTGAGCGCGGCAGCCGCGGAGGGGCTGGCTCTGTGCGCATCCGGTACACCGGTGCTGTGCGACGACGGTCCGGCTCATGTGGGGGACCATCCGCGCTACCGGGCCGGCCGGGAGCAGTACCGCAGCATGATGGACGACTTCGCCATCAGCGCGCTCCATGTCCACGTGCATCTCCCTGACCGCGAACTGGCCGTTCTGACCATCAACCACCTGCGGCCCTGGGTACCGCTGCTCATCGCGATGAGCGCCAACTCGCCGATCCACCGGGGCCGTGACACCGGGTACGCCAGCTGGCGCTCGGTCATCAGGAGCCGCTTCCCGTGCCTGGGGCCGCCGCCGTACGCGGTGTCGCTCGAGGAACACGAACGGCTTGCCGTCGCGGTCGCCGATACGGAGGCGATGCTCGAACCCGGCATGCCGTTCTGGGACCTGCGCCCCAACCCCAGGCTGCCCACTGTGGAGATCCGCTCCATGGACGTTCTCCAAGACGTCGATGATGCCGTCGCCGTCACCGTGCTGCTGCGGAGCCTGGTCGTCACCGCAGCCGTGAGAGCCCAACTGGGTGACCCGGGGCCGCCCTGGAACGGCGAAGTGCTCCGGGCTGCTTGCTGGCGGGCCGCCCGGGACGGGTTCAGCGGCAGCGGCTTCGATGCCCTGTCGGGGCGTGTGAGGCCGGTAGCACAGCTTGCTGACGAGATGGTGCGGCATGTCCGTCCGGTGCTGGAGCGGTACGGGGACCTTCAGGAGGTCACAGCATTCCTGCGACGGCTGACGACGTACGGGGACGGAGCCCGTCGGCAACGCGCGTGGGCCGCGGGCGTTGCCGGGCCGGCAGGGGCGGTGGACCGACTGGTGCGGGCAACGGCCTGCCCGCCCGGCTCGGACGGCACGCTCAGCGGGGCGCGAGGGTGGTGACCAGTACGTCTCGGTAGGCGGGCCGGGCGGCGTCCAACGGGCGGATCGGTGACACGCCGTGCAGTGTCGCTCGGTCGTCGCCCAGGAGAAGCGTGCCGGGCCGACTGAGTGTCGTGGTCATCATTTCCGTACCGTCCAGGCCGTACACCCTACTCTCGCCTCCGGTGGCGTTCACCCGGTCGATGAGCAAGGAGGTCACCAGAGTGACGCCGTCGCGGTGCCGGCCCTCAGGGGTGGGCTGCCCTTCCCCGTCGGCTTCGGCCATGACCCTGAAAGGGTGCACCTTGACGTTCCACTCGGCCGCGTCCTCCAGGCATGCGGCGACCTGCCCGAGCATACGGATCAACGACGCCAGGGCAGGTTCGGCCTCGAAGGCGGCGGTCAGCGGTTCGAAATGGCGGTCCACCTCCACGTACAGGGGGTTGCTCTCCTTTGGCTGGACGAAGACGCCGTTCGGCCTCGCCACGATGTCTCCCGCTCGGGACAAGGAGAAGTGCCCGTAACGCCGCAGCCGCCGCGTCCCTGTCTCGGCCGCGTACGGATCCGGTGCCAGCTCCTCCCAGTGCTTGGCGAACCGCGCCCATCCCGCCTCGTCCATGCCCAGACACTGGGATACGGCGGCCGACGTCATCAGACACGAGCCCGACGAAACAAGAGCCTCGCGGACGTCCTCGAGCGGCTGCTGTGCGCGGCCGGACCCGCGACCACCCTGGCCTGCCCTGATGGTGTTTCCCTCGTCCATGAGCCCATGCTCCGGGGTCTCACCGCGCTTTGCATCCGCTGCGCCGGCCCGCCAGTGCCGGCACTCGCCCGCCGCGGCTTGCGAAGGGAAGGAACGCCTCACCGATGGCCGGTGCTCTGGCCCTGCTGGTTGTCGGCGAGACCATGGCGGGGGCGGCCCCGGGCGTCGGTGAGGACGTAACAGGGCAGAATGCCGCCCTGGAAGGCGCACCTCCACGGCGCCGGCAGGCCTTGATGCCGTTGAGCGGTGTTCCCGGCATGTCTGGGCGAACGGGAGGACCGAGCCGGCCGGCGTCGAGGTGCTCACGGATGGCCGGGGTGTTCGAAGTGCTCCTGGTGAGGTTCGTGCGCGGACGGCCGCCCGGCGCTCTCACGGGAGCCTGGCGCCGCATACGGGGCGGGGGCGTGGGTGGGTGCCGCGTGCGGCGCGGCGGCCGGCGGGCGAGGCCAAGCGGTGTGCCCGGCCGGGGCGTACGCGGGGGAGGCGGAGCACTCGAAGGACGGCGGTGCCGGCAGGGCTTCGGGTGCCGGGGCCGTACGCAGCGGCGGCCTGCGTCGGGCGAACCACAGCACGGCCGCCGTGTACAGCGCGACGCCCGCGAGGTCGAGCATGACGGTGGGCAAGGCCGCGTCGGCAGCCGTCTCATCGCTGCTCAAACCGTCGACGACCGCCGCTGACAGGCCGAATGCCAGGAGGTTGTTGACCGCGTGCAGACCGATGGTCGCCTCCAGGCCACCGGTGCGGACGGTCAGCCAGCCGGCGAGCATGCCGAAGACGACGAGCTCGGCGAAGCCCCACAGCGTGCCCCAGCCGTGAGCGGCGGCGAAGAGAACGGCCTGCGGTGCCACCGCACACCACGGTGAGCGGAAGAAGGCACCCACGGACTGGAGCAGCCAGCCGCGGAAGAGGTACTCCTCGGCGGCCGACTGCAGAGGAACGAGGACGACGAGCATCGCCAGCGCGGGCAGGAACACCTCCCAGGGCGCCCACCCGGACGGCGCCACGTCCTGCCCCGGCAGCAGCAGCACGGCTGCGCAGGACAGGGCGAGAACCGGCAGCGCCACCAGCACGCAGACCCCCAGCCACCGCCACCGCAGCCCGCCGGTGACCGACGACGCCGTACCTGCGGGCCGGCGGCCGATCCAGCCGACGGCGATCAGGACGAACGGTACGAGGGAGGCGAGCAGCAGCAGATCGATGGCCGTGTTCGTCACCGGCCCGAAGTCGACCAGGCCGTCCTGGTCCTCCGGACGGTCCCAGAGGTCGCCCAGTACGGTGGAGGAAAAGGTGATCAACCCCAGAGCCGTTGTCCATGCACCGACGATGAACAGCGTTCCCGTCACCGGCCGCCACCAGCGGTGGAGACGCGAGATGTGGGCAAGCCGGTGAAACGGGAGCGGCGGTGCGGAGGGCGGAGGCGCAGACATCATGATCACAGCTTGTCCGGCCGGCCGGCCCCCGTCATCGGCCGCCCGCACGATCTGCGCCTCTATCGCAAGGTAGAGATGGCCTTGTTCAGCGAGACGGAGGGCCGCGCGTCGTGCCGTCCGACGGCGCCGTAGGCTCGAGCGGGACATGGAGAACGTACGCAACTGGCTGCTTCCGGCACTGCTGGCGGTGGGTGAGGTCCTCTGGCTGGGGACCGGGGCGGCTTGGGCCGCAGAAGCCGTGCCGGGGCCTGCGGGCACCGTCGGCGTGCTGTGCGGCCTGACCGTCCAGACGGTCGCCCTGGGCCATCGCCGCCGGACACCGGTAGGGGCACTGACCTGGACGGCGGCCGCTTCCGTCCTGGGACAGATGTCCTGGCCGGACGGTTACCTCGGCATCGGCACGCTGGTCGCGCTGTACTCCCTCGCGGTCCACTGTCAGGCGTCCGTGACCCTGCGGGCGGTCGCGGCGGTGATCGGCGTGGAATGGCTGCTGTCCCTCGCCCGTGTCGGCCCACGGCCCGAGCTCGTGCTGGAGATGGCACTCGAAACGATCGTCTACGCGCTCTGCGCGGGCCTCGGTGAGGGGCGGCGGCAATGGCTGGCCGGACGACTCACCGCGGCCCGGCGGTTGGCCGCCGCCGAGGACGGCAGACGGCGGGCGGCCGAGACCGAGCGCGAGCGTCTCGCGCGGGAACTGCACGACGTGAGCGCCCATCACCTGACGTCTGTCGTCGTCACCGTGGACGCCGCCCGCCGGCTCGGTGACAGCAGACGCGGCCTGCGGGCGGACGCCCTCGCGTTCGCAGAACGCACCGGCACCGAAACACTCACCGCCCTGCGGTGGTTGGTCGGCTTGCTCCAGGACGCGGACCGGACCGAGCCGTCGCAGCCGATGACCGCGCGTATCGAGGCACTTGTCGCCGACTTCGGCAGGCTGGGCCGCCCCATCAGCACGGAGATCCCCCCGGACCTGGCGGGCCGGGCGGCTGAGGCCGCTTGGGGCATCGTTCGCGAAGCCCTCACCAACGCGCTGCGCCACGCGCCCGGGACGGCGGTGCGGGTGCGCCTCCGGCGCACCGGCGGGCAGCTCGTACTGACGGTCGCCAACACCGCGCCACGTGCCACCACCGCACCGCATCCGGCGACCGCTCTGGGATCGGGCCGGGGGCTCGACGGCATGCGGAGGCGGGCGGCCGCGGTCGGCGGACAACTGACCGCGAGCCCTGATCCGGACGGCGGCTGGCAGGTGCGGGCGACACTGCCCGACGACACCGGCCCCCGGCCCGCGACCGTCCCACGCCCACGCCGACGCCGCGACGCACTGCGCGGACAGCGCCTGTCCGAGGCAGCGCTCACCGCCACCGCCGCGGCCCTGCCACTGTTCGTCGCGCTCGCCGACATGGAGAACTGGACGGGCGCCGGCCACCGAGCGGGCATCAGTGGCTTGGCCGTCCTCGCCATGCTGACCACCGCGCACGCACTGCCACTGCTGTGGCGGCGGCGCGCACCCCGGGCCGGCCTCGTCGGCGTACTGGCAGCCGCCTGGCTGTGGCCGCCGGCCGTCGCCTGCTCACTCCTGCCCGCCCCGATGGCGCAGTTCCTCGCCGCAGGCCTCATCACCGAAGCACTCGCGGCCCACGCTGTCGCCGTGTACGGACCCGCACCCGTCAGCACCTGGCCACTTCCCCTCGTGGCCTCGACTGCCTCGGCGGTGGTGCTGCCGGTCACGGCCGGTGCCGACGGGACACTCGGCGGCCTGCCCGCCTCGTGGACATCGACCCTCGTCATGGCCGCGGTGACATGGGCCCTGCTGACACCGACGTTCGTACTGCTGTGGACTGCCGGACTCGCCGTCCGGCGCCGTCGGCTGCGCGTGCTGGCGCGCGAGCACCACGCGCTCGCCAGTTCGGCGTGGCAGGCGGGCGTGGCGGCGGACGCCGAACGACGGCGACTGGCGGCGAAACTACGCGAGGCGGTCCTGGACCGCACCGCCCTCGTGGCCGAACTCGCCCGCCTGGGGCGGCTGGACGACATCGCCGACGCGGCACGTTCAGCCCTCGCCGCGATGCGTGAGCTGCTCCACAGCCTCGACGGAGCCGACAATCCCAGTCAGCGGTTCGCACCGTCCCCGACCACCGCCGACCTCGGATCACTCTGCCACGGGCTGCGGGCGGCAGGACGAGACGTACGGCTGCGCGGCCTGGCCGACACGGCTTCGGAACTTCCGCCACCGCTGGCCTTGTTGGCGTACCGGATCGTGGCGTCCGCCCTCGACGCCGGTGACCCGGGACCGGCTCGGGTCACGCTCCGGCGGCGCCGCGGCACCCTGCACATCACGGTCTCGGGAGTACCTCTCGCGGTCACCGGTCCGGTCGCGGAACGCCTGCGGGTGCAGGCCGACGCGGGGGAGGGGCGCATCACCTTCGCTGCGACCGGTACCGTACGAATATCACTGCCTGCCTCACCACATCGACCCCCGGCCCAGGAGGTGCCGCCGTCACCACACACGTAATGGTCGTCGACGACCAGTCGGTGGTCCGCGCCGGTTTTGCCGCCATGGTGGATGCCGAACCCGACCTGGCGGTCGTGGCGGAGGCGGGTGACGGTGCGTCAGCAGTGGAACTCGCGGCGGCCCACGCACCCGATCTCGTCCTGATGGACATCCGCATGCCCGGCATGGACGGGCTCACCGCCACCCGTTTCATCACCGCGCTGGAGACTCGGCCCAAGGTGCTGGTGCTCACGACCTTCGATCTGGACGAGTACGTGTACGAGGCGCTGCGCGCCGGTGCGTCCGGCTTCCTGCTCAAGGACGCTCAGCCGGAGGAACTGATGAGCGCCGTCCGGGTGGTCGCCGCCGGTGACGGCATCCTCGCCCCCGGTGTCACTCGTCGGCTCATCGACACCTTCGCCCAGGTCGCACCGCTGCCGTCCCGGACCCCCGAGCCCCTGACCCGGCTCACCCCACGCGAGCGCCAGGTGCTCCTGCACATCGCCTCGGGCATGACCAACGCCGAGATCGGCGCCGAACTCGGCGTGGCCACGGGCACGGTCAAGACCCATGTGAACGCGCTGCTGGCCAAACTCGGGCTGCGAGACCGGGTCCAGGCGACGATCCTGGCGTACGAGAGCGGTCTGATCCGTCCCGGCGGCATGCCCGTGGTGTGACCCGGGCGGGCCGGCACGGCTGGGCGGGGCACCCGGCGCCGGCCAGTCCCTTGGCTGCGTCCGGTACCGGCGCCGGTGCGCATCCAACCCGCGCTCATGTGCACGTCGGAATGGAGGGCCTGCGTGAGGAACTCCAAGCGGCAGGCGTCGAGTTGGTGGTTTCTCCCAATGGGGGCGACCGCCGGTCGCTGACTAGCGTCGGGTCCTGGAATCGCCGGGTGTGCCGCCTGGGTGTGCTGTGCCACGGGTCTCTGCCCGGCCTGTCGGAAGTGAGAGCGAGCGTGACGAGCGCAGCGGGCAAGCTGGGGCACGCGTTGCGGGCGGGCGGAGTGACGCCGGTCCTGGCGGCCGCTTTCCTCTGGGGCACGGTCGGACCGGCCCAGATCCTGGCCCACAGCAGTGCGACGCCGGCGGCGATCGGCGCGTGCCGGATGCTCCTGGGGGGCCTGGTTCTGGGGTTGATCACGGCGCGGCCGGCCGGCGTCCGTTCCCTGTGGCAGCCGGGCCGCCGTGGATGGATGGCGGTGAGTGTCCTGGTCACCGCGGCCTTCCAGGTGTGTTTCCTGGAAGCGGTGGACCGTGAGGGCGCCGCCCTGGCCACCGCCGTCACCTTCGGCACCGTCCCGGTCGTCTCCGGGCTGTGCGGGCGGGCGCTGGCCGGCGAACGGCTCGGCGGGGCGTGGGCCTGCGGCACCGTGTGCGCCGTCGCCGGTATCGCCCTGCTCCTGCTACCCGCCGACGGGCAATCGGCTGACAGTACGGGTGTGCTGCTCGGGGCAGTGGCCGGGGCCAGTTTCGGTGTGTACATAGCGGCGACCAAACAGCTCGGACAACGGGGAGCGGACACCGCTGCGGCCGCCCCGGTGAGTGTCTTCGGCGCCGGAGTCCTCGCGCTGCCGTGGGCGCTGGCCGACCCGGACGGGCTCGCCGGGCCACGGGCGCTGCTCCTGATCGGCTGGCTGGCCCTCGGTACGACGACGCTGGGGTACCTGCTGTTCACCTGGGGCGTGACCCGGATCAGCGGGGCGAGGGCCGGAACGCTCAGCCTGGCCGAGCCACTGGTCGCCACCGTGCTCGGGGTACTGCTGCTGGGAGAACGGCCGGGTGCGCCGGCGGTGGCAGGCTCGGCGCTGCTGCTCGGTGGGCTGGTCCTGGTCTCGCTGCCCGCCCGACGGCCCGGCCGCCCGGCGCCCGCTCCCTCCGCGGTGACAGGCGCCGACCGCCGGCGGTGACCGCGGCCGGCCCGGGCGGCAGTGCCGGTCCCGGGCGACAGGACCGGCCCCGAACGGTGCGGGCGACCCGCTGCCGGGCGGCCCGGCGTACGGCCTCCCCCTTGCGTCCCCCGGACGAGGCCGACGCGGCCGACGAAGCCGACGCGGCCGACGAAGCCGACGAGGCGGAGGCGGGGACCGTGGGACTGTGGAGCGTCGCTCAGCGGTCCTGGTAGGAGGACATCGCCTCGTTCACCCGGCTGGAGAAGAACAGCGGCCCGATGGCGTCCGCCCAGGCCATCCCCTCCGGTGTCAGGCGCAGCAGGCCGCCGTCCCGGTCCAGCCAGCCGCGCTCGCCGAGGAGGGCGAACTGGGCGGGGAAGTCGTCCTGCGGCAGGGAGCCGAACCGGCCGCGGTAGAGCTCCGTGTGCAGCCCCTCCGCCTCCAGCAGCATGCTGAGGACGGACATGCGGCGGCGTTCGTCGTCGTCCATGCGGAAGGACCACTGCGTGCGCCGGAACTCGTCCGTGGGTGTCGCGATGTAGTCGTCGATGATGCGCCTGACCTCCGGCACCGCGACGGCGTAGTCGGTCGTGTAGTGCAGGTCCGTCGTGAAGGACCGGGCGCCGACCCCAAGGCCCACCATCCCGGCCTGCTGGTTGTACTCGCTGATGCTGCTGTCACCGGCCGCTTCGACGGCGGCGGTGCCGATTCGGCTGAAGACGCGCATGGACGTCTGCCGGTAGCCGGCGGCGAGCAGGTGGTCGCGGCCGAAGCGGTACAGCCCGAGCCGCTGCTCGTCCCAGTCGGCGGTGCTCTTGTCGTGGCGGTCCATGAGTCCGGTCAGCGGCCTGACGTAGAGGGGGTAGAGGTATATCTCCTCGGGCTCCCAGCTGAGCGCCGCGTCCAGCGACACCTTGAAG
The DNA here is from genome assembly GCF_040641015.1 of Streptomyces sp. NPDC021356. NCBI lineage: Bacteria > Bacillati > Actinomycetota > Actinomycetes > Kitasatosporales > Streptomycetaceae > Streptomyces > Streptomyces sp. NPDC021356. Next base: position 171,361 of record NZ_JBFACU010000013.1, read on the forward strand.
CTCTGCTCCGTCTGACCGTCGATGCCGTAGATGAGGTCGATGTTGAGGATCGGGAAGGCGGCCTCCTTCAGCCGGGTGAGGGCTGCTTCCACCTCCTTCCGCTTCTGCGGCCGGACAGCGGCCCGTGCCTCCTCCTCGACGAAGCTTTGCACGCCGATGCTGAGCCGAGTGGCGCCGCGCTCGGCCAGGACGGCGAGGCGGTCGGGGGTGGCGGTGGCCGGAGAGGTCTCCACCGACCAGGGGATCGCGCCGAGGTCCGCGCCCATCACGTTCTCGCAGATGTCGCAGAGCCTGGCCAGTTCGTCCGCCGTGAGATATGTGGGAGTGCCGCCGCCGAACGCCGCCAGGGTGAAGCGCGGATCGCCGTTGGCCTCCAGCGCCTGCCGTGTCGCGCCTGCCTGCCGCTCCAGCGTGCTCAGGAACGCACGGGTCACGTCCTCGGGCGCGCCGGTGCGGGTGAAGAGGTTGCAGAAGCCGCAGCGCATCTCGCAGAACGGGATGTGCACGTAGAGGGAGAGCGAGTCGAGCCGTTCACCTGCCCACACGTCGGTCAGCAGGGGGCGGTCCGCTTCCAGCCGGTACGCCTTCTGGTGCGGGTAGGCGTACACGTACTGGTGGTACGGCGTCGTCGGCTCGTCGGGAACGGAGCGGGAGATGTGAAGGGGTAACGAGGTCGCCACTGAGCGATGCTTCCTTCCGGAGTTCGATCACGTTCGCGGGTCGCGCCGTGTAGCAGCTTGGTGGACGCAGGGTGACTCGCGACATGGGGTGAAGCGCCAAAGTAATTGGCCTGCCCTTTACTCAAGTTGGCGTCTTCAGCGACTTGCGGCGGCCCCGCGGACATGACACAGGCGCCACCGAGACCAGGCCGGCAGCCCGTGACCCCCTGGAATCGGCGCCCCGCATGGGATACCTATGTCGCCCATGAAGCGACTTCTCTTAGCCGCCGGCGGCGGTGGTGACGCCATCACGACCGCCATGGTGCACGGCGCCCTCCACGGGGCCCACGAGCCCGCGCTGATCCTCACCTACGCCTGGGAACGGCTGGTCGTCGACCCGGTTCCCGGCCCGCGCCGGCCGTCCGACTTCACCGGTACCGTTCCCGCGGGCCCCACACTGCGGTTGGTCACCCCCGACTCCGCGCCCCGACCGCCCGCCGGGTCGCTTCTGCCCCGCCTCGCGGCCGACCTGCGGCCCGAACTGGGACTGCTGGACCCCTACGGAGGGGCGGTGGGGCTCGCGCGGCAGATCGGGGAGGCCGCCGCTCACTGCGACGTCGATCACGTCGACGTGGTCGACGTCGGGGGTGACGTCCTGGCGCGGGGCACCGAGCCCACCCTCCGCAGTCCGCTGGGCGACGCCCTCGCGCTCGCCGCCTGCGCCCACGCCGGGATCTCCGCCTCGGTGCACGTGGCCGGTCCCGGGCTCGACTCGGAGGTCCCGGAAGCCGCGCTGTTGCCTCTGCTCGGCAACCCCTGGCACACCCTGACCGCTGCCGACACCGAGCCGGTGCAGCGCGTCTTCGACTGGCACCCCTCGGAGGCGAGCGCCCTGCTGGTCGCGGCGGCCCGCGGCATCCGAGGCGTCTGCGGGACACGTGATGCGCCGCGGCCGGTCACCCTGACCGAGGCCAGCCCCAACGTCTACCGGCTCACCCTGGACCGATCCCTGGAGATCAACGCGCTGGCGGGAGCCCTGGCCGCAAGCGCCGACCTGCACGAGGCAGAGCAGGCGAGCCTGCGGGTGTGCGGGTTCTCCGAGATAGCCCGAGAGCGGGCCCGCGCAGCCCGGCTCGGCGCACCCGCCGCCACACAGGCCGCGGCGCGGGTCGCACCCGCCCCGGCCGAACGCCTCGCCGTGGCCGAGCGCTTCGCTCAGTGGGAGCGGCGAACGGCGCGCAGCGGCATCGCCTACGTCACCACCCGCCGCATCGCCGAGGAACTGACCCTGGACCAGGCCCAACTGGCGGAGCTGCGACGACATCTCGGCACGGCTGCACCGGCCCGGCACGTCCCGCCGCTGTGGCGCCTGGCCCCGACCGGGCGGTGAGGGCGGCGAAACGGCGCCCGGAGCCCGAGTTCCGTCCGTCGGCCGCGGGTGTCACGACCGGGCGGCGGGCGTGCTCGCGCAACTCAGCCGGAAGGGCGGCCGGTCGGCCGTCCCGCTCCGGCCGCTGGCCTCCCGGGGCACGGGATGACTCCTTTCACAGCTGGGCAGGGTGTGCCTTCATTCCCGGTGACCGGCGGTCGTGAGGGTGCCCTCCATGAGGTCGCGCAACTGGGAGCGGGCGGTGATGCCCAGCTTGGGGAAGCTGCGGTAGAGGTGTGAGCCGACCGTGCGCGGGGAGAGGAAGAGCTTCTCGCCGATCTCGCGGTTGGTCAGCCCGCGGGCGGCGAGCCTGATGATCTGCTGCTGTTGCGGCGAGAGCTCCGCGAGCGCGTCGGGGGCCGTGTCCGTGACGCCGAGGCCGGCGGCCCGCGATTCGGCCCGCGCGCGCTCGACCCACGGGCGGGCGCCCAGACGCCGGAAGGTCTCCAGGGCCTCGGTGAGCGGCGCCCGCGCCTCTGCGATGCGCCGACGGCGCCGCAGCCACTCGGCGAGGTCGAGCAGGCTCTGGGCGCGTTCGAAGGGCCAGTGCTCGAGCACCGGGTCGGCCAGGGCAGTCCGGAAGTGCGGTTCGGCGCTCTCGGGGTCGGCCAGCAGGCCACGGGCGCGGCTGATCAGTGCGTGCAGCCGGGGTGAGATGCCCTCGCCGAGCGATCGTGCGCAACGCTCGACGATCCCTGCGGCTTCCTCCCGGTGGCCGCAGCGCACGGCCGCTGCGGCCAGATCCGCGACGGCAGGGTAGGAGGCGTGGTAGTGCACGGGCGCGCCCTTTGCCGTGAAGACCGTGCGGAGCTGCTCGTAGGCGGTCTCGTACGCGCCCTCCGCGGCGGCCGCGGCACCGAGCGCACGACGGGCATAGACGAAGACCGAGCGGCTTTCCAGCGGATCGACCAGGGCCAGCGCCTCCTCGGTCCGGGCGCGGGCCGCCGCCGCGTCCCCCTGGTAGGCCAGCACGGTGGCATCCACGGTGGTCACGCAGGCCACGGCGTGGTCGAGGCCGGCCGCACGGCCCACCGCGGCGGTGCGGGCGCAGGCCTCGCGGGCCTCGTCCCACCGTCCTCGTTCCACATACGCCCACGCGACCGCGCCGCCCAGCCCGTGCGGCAGCACACCCTGTTCCTGCCAGCGGTCGAAGGCCCCGTCGAAGGCCCGGACGGCCTGCGGCGTCTCGTCCAGCAGCCACGCCATGATCCCGACGGCGGTGAGCTGCTCCGGGCGGGTATCAGCCTCGCCGGCCAACCACGGGAGCAGGGAGACGAGTTCGGCCCGGTCGGCGAAGGGATCCGTCACCGCCCGCGCCCAGCTGCGCAAGCCCGTGGATGCCGCACCCTCGGGAATACGCGCCAGGATGTCCTGGACACGGTGGCGCTGGGTGTCCTCTCCGGAGTAGAAGCGGACCACGGCCGCGCCGGCCAGGAGTTCGAGTGCGGCGGCGGGCTGATGGTCCGCCAACTGTTCAGCGGCTCTGGCCAGTCGGGAGAAGACCGCGGTGTGGCGCGCGGTCAGGACCGCCAGCCGTCCGCTCTGCACGGCCGCGGACGCCAGCAGAGCCGGGTCGCCGGTGCGGTCGCGTGCCGCGGCGGCCAGTTCCTCGACCCAGGGGAGGTCCCCTGTGAACACGGCCGCTGACGCGGCTTTGACCAGCAGCCGGGCGCTTTCCTCGCGCCGCGGTGCGAGTTCCGCCGCGCGCTGCAGGGCCTTGGCCGCCGCCGCATTGCCCCCGCGTCGGCGGGCCCGGCCGGCGGTCCGCTCGAGCTCCGCCGACACGGCCGCGTCCGGCCTCGCGCAGGCGGCGGCCAGGTGCCAGGCACGCCGGTCCGGCTCGTGCCGCAGCAGCTCGGCGAGCGCGAGGTGCGCCTCGCGCCGGGCCTCCGAGGACGCGGCGTGATACACGGCGGAGCGCACCAGCGGGTGGCGGAACCGGAGGGCCTGGCCGGCCCGCCGGACCAACCCGGCCCGCGAGGCGGGCAGCCAGACGTCGTCCGCGGCCTGCGGCAGCCCGGCAGAGACGGCGACCGCGGAGTCCACACTGTCCATCGCGGCCAGGAGGAGCAGGGCGTGTGCCGTGGCAGCGGGGAGGCCGTGCACACGGTCGGCGAAGATCCGTTCGAGGCGATCGGTGACCGGGAGCGGCCCCGCGGCCGGCGGAACCCAAACCGAGTCCTGGGCGGTGACCGCCCTCGTCAGTTCCACCAGTGCCAGCGGGTTGCCGCCCGCCTGGTCGAGGATCCGCGCCCGGATGCGGCCGGTGGGGCTCGTCGGCTGCAGGTCCAGCAGCCGCTCGGCCGCGGCGTTGCCGAGCGGCCCCAGGGTGAGCGTCGGCGCATGACCGTCGAACCCGGGGAGGGGATCGCCGCCGCGGGCCGCGATCAGCATCGTGACCGGTTCGCCTTCCAGCCTCCTGGCGGCGAAGGCCAGTGCGTCCAGGGAAGCACGGTCGAACCACTGCGCGTCGTCGAGCACCACGAGCACGGGCCGTCCGTCGCCCAGGGCCGACAGCAGGCTCAGCACGCCGACTCCGATCAGCATGAGATCGGGCGGGCTCGACTGCTGGGGTGCGGCCGGCCCTGTACCGAAGGCGTCCCGGACCGCCGTGCGCTGCCGCTCCGGCAGTCGGTCCACCTCGGCCGACACCGGCCGCAGCAACTGGTGCAGGGCGGAGAACGCGAGGCTCGACTCCGACTCGCTGCCCTCGGCGCGCAGTACGTGAGCGCCACTGGCCGCGGCCCGGCGCACCGCGCGGTCCAGCAGCGCGCTCTTCCCCGTCCCCATGCCGCCGACCAGCATCAGCACCGGGTCGGCCGACGCCGAGTCCACCGCACGAAAGAGGCGTGCCAGTTCGGTCTCCCGGCCGACGAACGGTTCCCCCGAATCCGGCTCCGGTCTCGTGACCGCGCCGAGGTCGCCTGTGTGCTCGTCCACGGGGTCTGTCTCCAGGGATTGTGGCTCTTCGAACGGGAGCCGTCTTGCCATGCCCCATCCAGGCTACAAGCGGCCGCCCCTGCCCGAGCTGTGCGCACGGGTGCAGTCACGTGACGGATACCTCGCCCGCCGAGCCCGCTCGTACGGTTCAGGAAATCCCCCGAATTCCCCAGGACACCTCATGAACCACATCACGCTCGGTAACGTCGAAATCACCCGGGTATGGGAATACTTCGGCTCTGTCGAGATGACGCCCGACACCTTTTTCCCGGAAAGCCCCAAAGACGTGTGGGACGACGGCGCCTCCTGGCTGGCCCCGCATTTCCTGGATCCCGGAACCAACATCGTCAATTCCGCGATCCAGACCTGGCTGCTGCGCAGCTCGGGCAGGACCATCCTCGTCGACACCGGCGTCGGCAATCACAAGGAGCGCCCGTACGCTCCGGTCTGGAGCCACCTCAAGACGGATTTCCTGGCCGATCTCGCCCGGGCCGGAGTCGAGCCCGAGGACGTGGACATCGTGATCAACACGCATCTCCATGTCGATCACGTCGGCTGGAACACATACCTGGACGGCCGGCAATGGGTGCCCACTTTCCCCAACGCCACCTATCTGATGCCGAAGGACGACTTCGATTTCTGGAATCCGGAGAACGGCCACGAACCGCTGCTCGGCCGGGGCAACCAGAACGTCTTCGAGGACAGCGTGGCCCCGGTGCACCAGGCCGGGCAGACGCTGCTGTGGGAGAACAGCCACCAGATCGACGCCGACCTGCGCCTGGACGCGGCCCCCGGACACACCCCGGGCTCCTCCGTCCTGACCCTCACCTCCGGGACGGACCGCGCGGTGTTCGTCGGCGACCTGCTGCACAGCCCCGTGCAGATCCTCGAACCGGACGCCAACAGCTGCTTCTGCGAGGACCCCGCGGGCGCCCGCGCCACGCGCCGCAAGGTGCTCGGCTGGGCGGCCGACAACAACGCCCTCGTGATCCCCGCGCACCTGGGCGGCCACGGCGCCGCCGAAGTGAGGCGTGAGGGCGGCAAGTTCGCCATCAAGGGCTGGGCCCCTTTCGCGCCGTACACCGAGCAGGCCTGAGACCCTACGGAAAGACACCACCGTGAACCACCACCCCGACCCCGTCGTGAACACGGCGCAGGGAGCAGTCCGCGGCCTGCGCCGACACGACACCACCGCCTTCGTGAACATCCCCTACGCCGCCCCGCCCCGCGGCGCCGGCCGGTTCGCGCCGCCGCGGCCGCACGAGCCGTGGCACGGCGTACGGGACGCCACCGCGCCGGGGCCCAACGCACCGCAGTCCGAGCGCAGTCTCGGCAGGGTGGACATGTCCCCCTACTTCGGGACCGGTTGGGTCCGGGGCGAGGACTACCTCACCGTCAACGTCTTCACACCCGAAGCCGCCGCCGGCGCCGACCTCCCGGTCATGGTGTTCGTCCACGGCGGCGGATTCGTCGCCGGGTCGACACGGTCCGCGCTCTACGACGGCTCCTCCTTCGCACGTGACGGCGTCGTCCTCGTCACCCTCAACTACCGGCTGGGCATCGCCGGGTTCCTCGACCTCCCCGGCGCGCCCGCCAACCGCGGCATGCTCGACGTCGTCGCCGCGCTGCGCTGGGTGCGGGAGAACATCGCCGCCTTCGGCGGTGACCCGCACAACGTCACCCTCTTCGGCCAGTCCGCCGGAGCGACCGTCGTCGGTGGCGTCCTCGCCACCCCGCAAGCCGCGGGCCTCTTCCGACGGGCGATCGTCCAGAGCGGCAGCGGCCTCGGGGCGTTCACCGCCGAGCAGGCCGCCCGCGTCACCCGGGCGGCGGCCGAGGCCCTCGGCATCGCCCCCCATGCCGACGCCTTCGCGGAGATCTCCGACGAGCGCCTGGTCGAGGCCGCCTCCCGGCTCGCCGGCATCGACCTGCGGACCGAGACCCGTCACGACCCGCTGATCGGACTGAGCCCCTTCAGTCTCGTCCTCGACACCCAGCCCGCCGCATCGGTCGCCGCCGGCCTCGGCTGCGAGGTCGACCTGCTCATCGGGACCAACACCGAGGAGGGAAACCTCTACCTGGTCCCGGTGGACAAGTACGCCACCTCGACCGCCGCCGATGTCGACGACGCGGCGGCGCGCTCCCACCCCGATCCGGCACAACTCGTCGACACCTACCGCAAGGCACGCCCCGAGGCGTCTCCCGGCGAACTGCTCTCCGCCATCATGGGCGACGCACTGTTCGGTGCGGGAAGCCGGGCCCTGGCCGACGCCCACGCCGCCCGTCCCCGGTCCGCCACCTACGCCTATGAGTTCGCCTGGCGCTCCCAGGCCCTGGACGGACAGCTCGGCGCCACCCACGCGGTCGAGCTGCCCTTCGTCTTCGACCTCACGCACCTTTCCCGACTGCACGGCCCCGCCGCCCTGCTCGGCCCCGACAAGCCCCCCGCGGATCTCGCCGCCCGCATGCACGAGACCTGGATCCGGTTCGCCACGACCGGCAACCCCGGCTGGGACCCGTACGACACCCGGCGCAGGGCCACCATGCGCGTCGACGCCGAGTGGACCCAGGTCGACGACCCCCGCAGCCAGGAACGACAGGCCTGGAGCTGACTGCTCGTGTCTGCCGTGTCTGCCCACCCCCTTCGAGGAACACCATGACCAGAGCCGTCATCACCACCGACCACGCCCCCGCCCTGCCGGCCCCGCTGTCCCAAGGCATCCGCAAGGGACCCGTTCTGCAGGTCTCCGGGCAGCTCCCGCTCGACCCGGACACGGGCGAGGTCGTCGGCACCACGGTCGCCGAGCAGACCGCACAGACCCTGGGCAACGTCACCGCCGTGCTCCAGGCGGGCGGCGCGGACCTGGAGGACGTCGTGATGCTGCGCGTGTATCTCACCGATCCCGCCCACCTGGCCGAGATGAACGAGGCCTACGCCGCTGCGGTCCAAGAGCCCTTCCCGGCCCGGACCACCGTCTACATGCGGCTTCCTCCGGGACTGCTCGTCGAGATGGACGCCCTGGCAGTGCTGGACGACTGACCAGGCCCGCCGGTCGTACGGGCCGCGCCGGACCGGAGCCTGCCCGTCCTCCTGGATCCCCGTGCGGAGGCGTGCGAGTCGACTCCGGCTCCCCGGAACCGGACCGGACCGTCCGCGACGACGGCGGGAGGTGTGCCGCCGCAGGCCGCTTGGTCCGCCCTCGCAGGGCCGGGCCCCGGCCACCCCTCAGGGGCGGCCGGGGCCCGGCCCTGCGAGGAGCGTCAGCCGAAGGCCTTGACCGTGTTCCAGTTCACCGTGAGGACGATCCGCACGGGGGCGTTGGTGTTGGTCCGGGACGGATGGTAGATCCGTGTGGCGCCGTCGGAGGCGAGGCGGGCCCAGATGTCGGGGATGCCGTCGTCGTTGACGTCCGGGATACCGATGGCCGTGGGCACGTTGGTCTCCGTCCAGCTGGTGCCGTACGGCTCGTCCTTGCCGGTGAGGGAGTCGGCGGCCAGCTTGAGCGAGTCCAGGGCGACGCTGCCGGCGACGGGGCCGGGCTTGCCCTGGCGGTCGTACATGTTGCCGTTGTCCAGGTTGCGCCACAGCAGGTCGGGCGTCTTGTCGCCGTTGATGTCGGCGACGTTGACGACCTCGCGGCGGCCCCACGCGTCGTCGTTCATCAGCGTGGCCGTCTGGAAGGCCGCGCCGGTGTAGCCGGACAGCGTCCACAGTTGCGCGCCGGCCCGCAGGACCAGGTCGGGCAGCTTGTCGCCGGTGATGTCGCCGACGGCCTTGATCTGGGTCCACGTCGAGGGTGCCGGGGTGCCGGAGGGCAGGCGGACCTCCAGGCGCTCGGTGACGTCGAAGCTGCCGTAGCCGTCGCCCGGGTAGAGCCAGAACCGGCCGTCCGGGGAGACCGCGAACAGGTCGGTGGCACCGTCACCGGGGTAGGCGTCCTGGTAGTGCGCGATCAGGGCGGCCTTTCCGGTGGCCGGGTCGTACCAGTAGCCCTCCGGGTCGCGCTGCTCGTCGGCCTTCCTGGTGCTGTCGTAGGAGGCGGTGAGGCAGTTGTACAGGTCGCCGTCGTCGCCGCCGACGCAGTTGCGCAGGTTGCCGCCGGCGTCGACGATCACCAGGTCCGGCTTGGCGTCGCCGGTGGCGTCCATGGGACCGTCGGCCTGGTCGCGCGGCGGTACGAAGAAGGTGTAGTCGGTGCGCTTGCTGACGTTGCCGACGGCATCGTAGGCGTACACCTGAAGGGTGTTGGGGCCGGCGTGCGCGGGAGCCAGGGCGCTGAGCGTGGCCGAGCCGTTCGTGGCCGTGACGTCGACGGGGTTGTTGCCCTCGATGGACCAGCGGAACTTGGTCGCGCCCGTGGAGGTGAAGGTCACCGCGCCCTTGCCGCCGAACCTGACGCCCGACCAGTTGTCCTGGTCGCTCGTGGCCTCGGGGAAGTCCGTGCTGTCGACGGCGGGCTGGTTGGGTGCGCTGGCGTCGACGGTGATCCGGCACGGATCGGTGCCCGGCGGGAAGAACGTGGACACCAGGCCGTCGGAGTCCTTCGAGCGCACGTCCCACGAGTAGGTGGTCTTGTCCTCCAGCGGGAACGTGGCCGGGACGGTCATGGTGGCGGTGCCGCCGGCGTTCGGGGTGACCTCGGTGACGGCCGGGACCGTGCCGCCGGTCTTCCAGAAGCGGAACTGCAGCTTTTGCAGGTTGCCGTCGGGGTCCTTGGCCGTGGCCGACAGGACGATGTTGGTCTTGCCGACGGTCACGCCCGACCCGCCGACGGAGCATGCGCCACCGGGGGTGGTCCTGCCGCCGGTGGGCTCGGAGGGAGCCCGGTTGTAGACGACCTCCAGGGTGGCGCTGGTCGCCTTGAACTTGCGCCAGGTCTGGTTGTCGGACTCGGCGGTGGAGGGGGTGGCTCTCATCCCGAACGTGAGGTTCGACCAGCCGCCGGTGGCGCCCTTCTGGGCGGCGTCCTTGACGTCGAAGCTCTCGTAGTCGTCGGGGCAGGAGCTGGAGGACCAGCCGTGCGCGAAGGACTTCTTGTCCTGCACGGTGGACCAGCTGGGCTGCTTGTTCCACGTGGTGCCCGAGGAGATCGGGCCGGTCAGGGAGAACTCGAAGTCACGCTTGGTGCAGGACCAGGAGTGGTTGTTCAGGACCTTGAAGTGCGCCGAGGAGATCGTCGCGTCCTTGATGCTGCTGCTGAAGTTCATCCGCCAGAACGACCGGGCGGTGCCGCCGGTGTCGCTCTCGTGGCCGACGCGGGCGTCGGACGTACCGGAGGAGAAGTTGGTGCCGTCCCAGAAGCTGGTGTTCGGGTAGGGCTTGTAGGCCACGGTCCAGGCGAGCCAGCCGGTGTTGAGGGGCGGGTCGACGAAGACCGGGTACTTCGTGCCGGCGGCCGTGAACAGGCCGGTCCTGGCCGCGTGCAGACCGAGGCGTGCGCTGGAGGTGCCGTCACCCTCGATCTCGACGGGTACGGGAGCGCTGTGCGCCCCGGGCTCGATGCCCGTCAGGCCGGACAGCTTCAGCACGTCGGCGGAGGTGGCGACGGAGGTGCGCGGGCCGCCCTCGCCCTCGTCCAGCTCGGGATCGCGGCCGGCGGAGTCCCATGCGAACGGGGTCGGGATGGAGCCGATCTCCTTGCCGGACCTGTCCTGGACGAGTACTCGGCCGGCGCTCTCGTCGTGGCGGAAGCGGGCCGTGGCCGAGCGCAGGCCGTAGGTCACCGTCGTGAGGGCCTTGGACTGCGCGGCCTCCTTGTTCTTGACGATCAGCAGCTGCGCGAAGCCGCCCTCCTCACGGGCGACCAGCAGCAGGTCGACGCCCGGCAGCACCTCGGGGTACAGGGCGCGCGGGCCGTCGAGGACGGGCTCGGGCAGGGCGCCGGGCCAGGTGTAGGCGACGGTGTGCCCGTCGATGTCGACCTCGGCCAGCACCGTTTCGCGGGCCTGCGGGCCGTCGGCGAGCGGCCGGCGCGCGAAGGAGCGGTCGGCGTGGGCGCCCTTGATGCCGCTGGAGAAGCGGATCGGCCGGGCGGCGTTGACGGGCTGGACGCCCAGGTCGCGCGGGGCGTTCTGCACCCGGCGCAGCCGGTTGTCGATCGGAGCCCAGGCACCCGTCGCGGTCTTCGCCCGGGTCGGCGTGGCCGTGATGACGGTGCGCAGCTTGCCGTCCGGCTGCGCCCAGGTCTGGGAGGTGGCGGTCGTGGCTGTCTCGACGAGGACCTGCTTGCGGGTGCGCCTGGCCTCGGCCTGTGCGGCCGTTTCGTCGCGGGGGCCGGTCGACGCCGGGCGCGCGGCGGTGGCCTTGCCGGCTTGCGGGGGCTGCCCCCCGCCGGGTTGCCACCACGGCGACAGGGCTGCGGTCAGGGCGGCCAGAACGAGGCCGAGGGTGAGAGCCAGCCTGGTGCGCGTGCGCACGAAGGGGCTGAGAAAACGATGCGGCGCGGACACGGCGGCGGTCTACTCCCGTGTGGACCTGGGCGGATGGGCATGGGCGCGCAAACGATCACATGATCTGCACAGCCAGTCCACGTGTGAAGAATTTATGAAGTCGTGACGATCGCATGGGGAGGAGTTGATCGCTCCTTGACGGTGTGCCATGTGCGGCTTTTGATCACCCGGTGCGCGACCTAGGGGTGGATATGGATGATCTTGTCGACGTGTTTCCCGTAGATGGTGATCGATGGACTCCTGTCCGGTGACGCGGATCACATCACTTGCTGGAACCATCTTGAGACGATCTTGAATTGTGTGGGGGGCATGACAGAGGGTGCGGACTCCATCTGTCGTTTTTCTCGTATGCCTTGGTGGGGTCGACGCGTATGCGCGCTCAAAGTCCACCGTCATGGCTGAGGCGCTCGCGCCCGGCGATGACGGAGTCACAACGACGGCGCCGCCGGCAAAGCCGCGCGGCGACCGTCCTTTTGCTGTCCACGGCCTTGCTGGTGAGCAGTCTCGGCACGGAGGCCTGGGCGATACCCCGCCCCGGCATGAGCCGGGAGGAGGTCAAGCTCCCCGACCTGCCCGACCCCACCGCGCTCAAGGCGGACGAGGAGGCGGAGAAGAACCTCACCACCGCGCCCGAGGTTCCCGTCGATCCCTACACCCCGACCGCGGTCACTCCGTGGACGCAGGACAGTGGTGTCGCCACCCTGACGGCCGACACCACGCCGGGCACCACGGTCCCGGTCGACGACCTGCCGATCGCGGTGGGCGTGCCCGAGGGCACGGACCCGGCCGCGATCGACGGTGACTGGAAGGTCGACCTGGCCGCGCCGGGCACCTCGCAGGACGCGGGCGTCTCCGGCATGATCATGAAGGTCACGCCGCCGGCCGACGCCGATCCGGCCGCGCAGGTCGCGATCGACGTCGACACCAGCGGCTTCGCCGACCTGTACGGCACCCAGGCCGCCGAGCGCTTCGGCCTGGTCCTGCTGCCCAACTGCGTCATGGACTCCCCCGACAGCGGCGACTGCGCCGCCGACGGCGGTACGACCACCATGTCGGGCAAGACCGACAAGCGGCCCGAGCGGCTGCGCAGTTCGGTCAAGCTCGTCGCCGCCGCCAAGGCACCGACGAGGAACAAGGCCGCGGCGAAGGCCGGCCGGCGCACGATCCTCACCGGCTCCGTGCCGGTCGGGAACCTGCTCGCGGGCAACGCGGGCACGCCCCCCTCCGGCGCTTCGGCCCGCACCGCCTCGTACCGCGGCGGCGATGTGCTGCCCGTGGTGGACGCCTCGGGTCCGCAGGTCGTCGGCGCGATGGACACGGGGGCTTCCGCGACCGGTGACTTCACCGCCTCCCCGCTGCTGTCCTCGGGCGGGTGGGCGGCGGGCTCGTCCTCGGGCGCGTTCACGTACTCCTACGACGTGCAGGTGCCGCAGACCGCCGGCGGCCCGATGCCGAAGATCTCCCTGGGCTACTCCTCCCAGTCGGTGGACGGCCGTACATCGGCGACGAACAACCAGGCTTCCTGGATCGGTGACGGCTGGGACTACAACCCCGGCTCCATCACCCGGACGTACGCCAACTGCCGCGAGGACTCCAAGAAGGCCGGCTCCAACAACAAGACGCACCGCACCGCCGACCTGTGCTGGGGTTCGGACAACGCGACCCTGTCGCTGGGCGGGATGACCACCGAGCTGGTCTGGGACAAGGACAAGCAGCAGTGGTTCACCGCCAACGGCGACGGCTCGAAGATCGAGCGCCTCACCGACGCGGGCAACGGCAACGGCGCCTACAAGGGCGAGTACTGGGTCGTCACGACCCGCGACGGCACCAAGTACCACTTCGGCCTGAACAAGCTGCCGAACTGGACCGCGGGCCAGCCGACCACCGACTCGGTGCTCACCGTGCCGGTCTACGGCAACCACGAGGGCGAGGACTGCTACAAGGCCGGTGACTGGGCCCACTCCGCCTGCACCCAGGGCTGGCGGTGGAACCTCGACTACGTCGAGGACATCCACGGCAACGCGATGTCCCTGTGGTGGAAGAAGGACCAGAACCACTACGCCCGCAACTTCGACTTCAAGGCCCCGGTCTCCTACGACCGCGACGGCTGGCTCGACCACATCGACTACGGCCAGCGCAGGGACACCCTCTTCTCCGCGACCGCTGCCGCCCGGGTGAACTTCACGGTCACCGAACGCTGCCTGCCCGAGGGCGACCTGACCTGTTCGGACGCGAACTTCGAGGACAAGGACCCGGGCAAGTACCGCATCTGGTACGACACCCCGGCCGACCTGAACTGCAAGAAGGTCACCTCGACCTACAAGACCAAGTGCTGGAACGCCGGCCCCTCCTTCTGGAGCCGCAAGCGCCTGGTGCAGATCCAGACCTCCGCGCAGCGCCGCACCGACACCGGCGCCCGCCAGGTCGTGGACCGCTACACGCTCACCCAGAGCTTCCCCGTCCTCAAGTCGGGCCCGAACACGGCACTGTGGCTGGAGTCCGTACAGCGCACCGGCTACGCCCGCAACGGCAGCACCGACAGAAGCGTCGACATGAACGCGGTGCGCTTCGAGCCCAACGCCGACGACATGCCGAACCGGGTGCAGCGGGGAGCGGACGATCCGCGTCCCGGCTTCTCCCGCCAGCGCATCGGGCGCGTCATCAACGAGTACGGCGGCGAGACCGTCGTCACCTACAAGCAGCCCACCGGCGACTGCGCCACCGGCACCGACCTGCCGGGCAAGAAGGACACCGCCGCCCTGAAGGCGAACACGCGGCTGTGCTACCCCGCCTTCTGGTCCCCGGACCCCGAGGTCGAGGACATCGACTGGTTCCACAAGTACGTCGTCGACTCCATCGAGGAACTCCCCAACGTCGACGGGGCCTTCGCGACCAAGACGGCCTACGCGTACAAGAACCCGACCTGGAAGCTCGCCGACACCGAGTTCACCAAGAAGTCGACCCGCACGTACTCGCAGTTCGCGGGCGTAGAGCAGACCACGGTCATCACCGGCACCGACGACGCGTCGATCGGCTCGAAGCGGTCCAAGGCGGTGACACGCTTCTTCCGCGGCATGGGCGACAGCGCGTCGGTGAAGGACATCACCGGCACCGAGATCGCCAAGGACCGCGAACCGTTCGCCGGCCGCATCGCGGAAGAGCTCGACTACGACAACGCCACCGACGCGGACACGGACTGGGTCTCCCGCTCCGTCACCGTCCCTCAGGCCACCGAACTGGCCCACCGCGACCGCGACGACGGCCTCGACCCGCTGCGTGCCTGGCGCGTCACCGAGCCGGACGAGATCGCCTACACGAAATCCTCCGGCACCGACAGCGACGACACCCGCACCGAGCGGGTCGTCAAGACCCACACGACGTACGAGTCGGCCTACGGCCTGCCCGTCCAGGTGGAATCCCTCGGCGACACCGGCAGGACCGGCGACGAGTCCTGCACCAAGTCGGAGTACGTCCACAACACGGCCAAGCACCTGATCGGTCTGACCAAGCAGGTCCTGGTCTCCCCGACGACCTGCGCGGCGGCCGACTTCTCGGACCTGTCGACGCTCAGCGGCGGCAACAGAGCCGCCTACGACGGCCAGGCCTACGGCGCCGCGCTCGCCGACACCACCAAGGGCGAGGCGTCCGAGACCTGGTCGGTCAACGGTGAGGGGACGGGCTGGCAGTCCGACGGCACGACCGAGTTCGACGCCGTCGGCCGGGTGACCCGCACCACCGACCAGGACCACAAGACCGCCGGCACCATCACCTACGAGCCGGCCACCGGCCAGGTCTTCAAGGTCACCGAGACCAACGCCCTCGGCCAGTCCGAGGTCCGTGAGGTCGAGCCCGGTCGTGGCACCACGACGAAGACGATCGACGCGAACAACCACGTCACCCAGGCCGAGTTCGACCCGCTGGGCCGTCTGGAGAACGCCTGGGCCGCGGACCGCACCCCCACAGCCGACGCCGTGCCGGACTTCCACGCCGTCTACACCGTCCCGAAGTACAAGGAGGGCGAGGACCGCAAGCCGTCCTACGTCACCACCTCCTCGCGCGGGTACAACGGCCGCATCGAGACATCCGTCACCCTCTACGACGGCCTCGGCCGCGAGCGGCAGACGCAGGAGGAGGCCGACGGCGGCGGCCGGCTGATCACCGACACGCTGTACAACAGTTCCGGTGAGGTCTGGCAGACCAACAACGCCTACCTGACCTACGACTCCGAGCCCGGCGAGCTGTTCACCCCCCTCGCCGACACGGCCGTCCCCAACATCACGCGCTACACCTACGACGGTTCCGGCCGCGTCCTCCAGGAGACCCCGGTCCTCAAGGTCGCCGACCCGCTGACCGGCGAGACCCAGTCCAAGGAGGTCCCCGAGCGGGCCACCCGCTACGAGTACGGCCTGGACTGGTCGAAGGTCGACAACCCGCAGGGCACCTCCGACTACCGGGTCTTCACCGACGCGCTGGGTCGCACCTCCCGCGTCGACACCTTCAACGCTGACGCGCCCGGCGGCTTCACGTCGATGAAGTACCAGTACGACCCGCGCGGCCGGCTCGTGAAGGCGACCGACTCAGCCGACACCGCGCACCCGTGGACGTGGACGTACGACCACCGCGGCCGCACGGACACGGTCACCGACCCGAACACCGGGGCCAGGAAGACCACCTACGACAACCACGACCGCGTACTCACCACGAAGGACGCGCGCGGCACCGTCGTGTGGAACGGCTACGACCAGCTGTCGCGGCCGACCGAACAGCGCCTGAACGACGCTTCCGGCACCCTGCTCTCCACCCTCACCTACGACCTGGCCCCGGGCGGCAAGGGCATGCCCTACGCGGCCACCCGCTACACCGACGGACAGGCGTACACCCAGCAGGTCGACGGCTACACCAAGGACTACCAGCCGACCTCGACCACGCTGACCCTGCCGAGCGCCCTGGCCTCCACCTGGGGCCTGGACCAGTCGTACACGTACTCCTACAAGTACGCCGACAACGGCATGCTGGAGGAGTCCACCCTGCCGAAGATCGGCAAGCTCGCCCAGGAGAAGCTCGTCGTCCGCTACAACAAGGACGGCAAGCCCCTCTCCATCTCCGGCAAGGACTGGTACGGCTCCGAGACGGTCTACGACCCCTACGGCCAGGTGCTGCGCTCCACGCTCGGCGCCCAGCCCTACCGGGTCTGGACGCAGAACACCTTCGACGAGTCCAGCGGTGAGCTGAAGGACCAGCAGGTCTACCGCGAGAAGAGCGACGACAAGACCCTCGTCTCCGGCAACCTCGTCTCCAAGCGGTCGTACACCTACGACCCGTCGGGCAACGTCACCTCCATCCAGGAGTCGGCCACCGGCGTCGACGAGCGCCAGTGCTTCGTGTACAACCCGCTGGGCGAGCTGAAGACCGCCTGGACCTCCAAGGACCAGAGTTCCTGCACCGGTCCGGAGAACGGCGACGGCACGTTCAACGTGGCGGCGGGCAAGGACAACTCCGGCTACTGGCAGGAGTACGAGTACGACCTCCTCGGCAACCGCACCGAGCTGACCGAGAAGGACCTCACCGGCGCCACCGCCAAGGACGCCACCACCACCTACGCCTACGGCAAGGCGGACGGCACCCAGCCGCGCACGCTGACCAAGGTGTCCAAGACCTACACCACGCCCCAGGGCGCGCAGGTCAAGGCCGAGGCGGAGCGCCTGTACGAGCTGACCGGCGAGACCAAGTCCGTCACGTCCGTCCAGAACGGCGACAAGCAGGAGCTGACCTGGACGTACGACGGCCAGGTCGAGCGGATCAAGGGTGCGGGCAGCGGCGGCAGGACCCCGTACGTGGGTCTCGCCGACAAGTGCCTGGACCTGACCGGTGGCGTCACGGCCGCCGGCCAGCCGGTCGCCCTGTACTCCTGCAACACGTCACCCGCCCAGAGCTGGCGCTTCGTCCCCGCTCCGGGTGCGACGCGGACCGATGCCGACCGGGGCACGCTGACCATCTACGACAAGTGGTGCCTGCAGCCGGCCGGCAACACCACCGGGTCGGCCGTCCAGTTGCACAAGTGCGACGGCTCGGCCGGGCAGGAGCTGAAGCGGAACGCCTCCGGGCAGCTCACGCACGTCGCCTCGGGCCTGTGCCTGTCCGTCAAGGACGCCAACGCGGCGGACTCCACCCCGATCGTGCTGACCGCCTGCGACAGCACGAAGGCGGCCCAGCTGTGGTTCCCGCAGAACGACACCCGCTACATCTACGGCCCCGACGGGGCACGCCTGCTGACCATCCAGGGCAAGCAGGCCACCCTGTCCCTCGGTGAGTCCGAGGTCACCGTCCAGCAGGGCGGCGTCCTGGTCCACACCCAGCGCACCTACGACGCACCCGGCGGCGCGGTCATGCGCTACGCCAACGGCAACGCCGGCGAGCGCCTGGTCGCCCTCACCAGCGACCACCAGGGCAGTACGTACGCGGAGGTCTACCTCGGCGGCGAGATGTCGGTGCGGTTGCGCAAGCAGGATCCGTTCGGCAACCAGCGCGGCGCGGACACGGCCGGCGTGAACTTCCAGAGCCACACCGGTTTCCTGGGCGCCACCCGGGACGACGCCTCCGGCTACCAGCCGCTGGGCGCCCGCCTGTACGACCCGGTCGTCGGACGCTTCCTGTCCGCCGACCCGGTGGTGGACCTCAACGACGTCCAGCAGTCCAACGGCTACTCCTACGCGCACAACAACCCGGTCACCTTCTCCGACCCGACGGGCCTGGCCATCTCGCTGACCGCTTCGGAGCGGGCCGCCGCCCTCGCGGGCGCGGGTCTGTCCGCGGCACAGGTCGCCCAGGCCCAGGCCATGCAGGGCAAGTCCCTCACCTCGGTGATCCTGTCCGTGGCGTGGGAGACGCTGAAGGACTTCATCGGCATCAACGATGCGATGGCCTGCTTCGGCGGCAGCATGTGGTCCTGCGTCAGCATCGCGGTCGACGCCATTCCGTGGACCAAGCTCGGCAAGATCCCGTCCGTCATCAAGGCCGTCAAGCGCACCATCAAGGCGGTCGAGTCCTTCAAGGCGGCCAAGAAGGCGGCCGAGATCGTCCTGAAGGCGGCGAAGGCCGCCGAGGCCGCGGCGCTGAAGGCGAAGAAGCTCGCCATCGAGCGCGCCAAGAAGCTGGCAGCGCAACGAGCCAAGAAGAGAGCGGCCGAGGCAGCCAAGAGGACCGCCGACAAGGCACTGGAAGCCGCCAAGAAGACGGGCAACTCCCGCCACAAGGCGGCCCAGGCCAAGGCGGCCCCGAAGGTGTCGTCCCACACCCGCGGTGGCGGAGGTGGCGGCAAGTCCGGCTCAGGCGGCGGCTCCAAGCCCGGCGGCAAGTCCGGCGGCTCCTACAAGAGCAACGGCGGAACCAGCGGCAGCGGCGGCTCGGGCAAGGCCGGCGGCGAGGGCGGGACGTGCAACAGCTTCGTCCCCGGCACCAAGGTCCTGATGGCCGACGGTTCCACCAAGCCGATCGAGAAGGTCAAGGCCGGCGACAAGGTCGTCGCGACCGACCCGAAGACGGGGGAGACCCGGATCGAGACGGTCACGGCCGAGATCAGGGGCCAGGGCCTGAAGCACCTGGTCAGGGTCACGATCGACACCGACGGCAAGAAGGGCACGAAGACGGCCCAGGTCACCGCGACCGACGGCCACCCCTTCTGGGTCCCCGGACTCCACGCCTGGATCAAGGCCACCGACCTGAAGGCCGGCGAGTGGCTGAGGACGAGCTCGGGCACGTACGTCCAGATCACGGCGATCGACCGCTGGACGGTCCAGCGGACCACCGTCCACAACATGACGGTGTCCGACCTCCACACGTACTATGTGCTGGCAGGCGTCACACCCGTACTCGTTCACAACTGCGGCGTCGGGACCGAAGACGATGCGATGCTGGCCCTGGACCGCGCGGAGGAACTCAATTCAACCCGCGGCTACAATTCGGCCACCACGGCGGTGATCGGAGTATTCAATTCGAAGACAAAGGAATACTCGATCCGCATCGGCATCAATGGTGATGCCCCCATGCCGGCGTCATGGACGCTGCGGGAAGGTGAAGAATTCGTGCGCGGGGCCGGACACGCCGAGGAGGCGATCCTCAACAGTCTGGCCGCGCACGAACACCCTGTATTCGGTGCTGCCTCACGCAACTTCTGTGTGGACACCTGCAGCCCGATGCTCAACGATCACGTATTCGGCATCACACTGGGCGGAAAGGGATTTCGAGGGCATCAGCCACAAAATTCGGAGTACACCATCTTCTGGGGTAGCGGAGACTGAATGATGACTCAGAAAGATCCCGGGGCGGTGCCCCTCTCGAATCCTTCCGCGGCATTCCTGCGAGTCGCAGCAGCTGCGATTGCGGAGCGTGGTTCCGCATTTTATCGCGCGCTCGGACCCGAGGAGGAGCTTGAGTGGCTCGAATCTTCCCTCGCGTTGATCTGGGCTGCTGCATCCGGTGAGGATGTCGCCGAGGAATGCGCCGAAACATTGGACGAGCTAGGGGAAGAATCGCAAGCGGATCAATTTGATTCCTCCTACCCGGAATTCTTCGCCGCCCGGTCCCTGGAGTTGGTCGGCAATGCGATGGCAACTGCGCTGCGCCCCGCGCCGGAGCGAGTGCATGCCTCCTCTGTGATTCTGAGGGAAATGCTGTCCATCCTCGATTTCAGACTGGGGGGGAGCAAGACTGTCATCACCCGGTACGGCGACCCTGCTCCTCCGTTGGGCCCGCTTGAGAGTCGGGAAGTCCAGGAAGAGCAAGGCGTACTGGACGCCCAGTCGGCCACAGGAGAATTCGACTCAGAAAGCGTCGTCCGCATAAAAGAGCACGCGGTCCGTTTTGCTGCGGAAGTACTCCCGCGCATCCGAGACTGCTTCGACATTGAAGTTACGTAGGCCGCAGTCGGACTTTCGTCTTCTGCGGTAGCTGTCGAGGCGATGTAATTCCTCCGAAGTGCACAGCCGGCATTCTTGCGCACGGGCAGGAGCCCCGCCGAGGGACAACCTCGGCGGGGCTCCTGCTGCGTTCGACGGCATTGTGCTCGACCGCATCAGGGCTTCGGGTCGTCATGTACCGGCAGCACGTCATGGTGTGACGTTCTGCCCGAGGTTCTGGATGTCCTTGCGGGAGACGGCTACATAGCCGACGAAGCCGAGAATGGCCGCCAGCCACGACAGCGTGACTGGCCCCAGTCCCCAGTCGAGTCCGCCCCGGTCGTGGCCGACCGCCATCCAGTCGGCGATGGAGGCACCGAGGGGGCGGGTCAGGACGTACGCCGCCCAGAACGCGGCCACCGCGTTCAGGCCGCCCCATCGGTGAGTGAGGGCCGGGACCGCGATCGCGGCGCCGTACAGGACGGCGGAGCCCAGGTAACCGAGGCCGATCGTGGCTGTGAGGTCTCCGGAAGCCGTGCCCAGCGCGAACGTTGCCAGCACCGCCGCCCAGTAGAAGGTCTCGCGTCGCCGGGTGTGGATGCTGTGGATGGACAAGGTGCCCTCACTGCGATACCAGAGGACGAAGACGGCTCCCAGTGCGGCCATGAACAAGGGGGTCGAGAGCGTGTAGGAGACACCGAGGCCGACGTGCAGGACGTCGGCGGCCATCGTGCCGAAGACGCTGACCATGACGATCGCCGTCCAGTAGATCCAGGCCACGTATCGCCGGACGGCGAACTGCACCGCCAGGGCGGCCACCAGGGCGATGCCCCCGAGTCCCACAGCCGCGATCGGACCCAGCGCGCGAGCCAGGAAGTCGGAGGCCGTCTCGCCCATGCCGGTCGTCAGCACCTTGATGATCCAGAAGTAGGCGGTCACTTCCGGGACCTTGCTCGGCGCATGCCGCGTGCGGTCCAGGAGACGGTCGTGCATGAGGTGATCAGTCGTCATGACGGGCACGATGACACGACGCCCCGCAGTTGCCCCAGACCTCTTTGCCAGACCTTTGGCGCAACTGGTGCTCAGGTTGCCCGAGCCTTCTCCGAACCTGAACGCAACCTGAACACGGTGGTCAACGAGCTGATCAACGACGTATGACAGGTGGTATCGACGTCGTCCCCGACGGATGCGTACGGCGCACACCGCGTTGCCGCGGCCGCGGAACCTTATCGCGCACCGGTTGGCTGACCGTGGCATGCGACGTCCGCTCCTGCACCCCGGGCATGAAAACGACTGCCCGACCGGATCCCGAACACATCGTCACCGGCCGGCCGAAGCCAAAGTCCACAGCCGCCTCGTCGAGGGTGCCCTCGGCCCAGTCCGTCGCGGTGATGCGGACGAAGACGGGCGGGAACGCTCAGGTCGCCTCTCGTCGACGCCAAGAACCAGGCGCTGAACCACAGGATGTCCAACGCCGACGGCAAGCTCCGGAAGACCGCCTCGCGATCCGGTGCCGAGATGTTCGGGGCATGCCGGGAACAGTTGGGTCGGGCGGCACTGTTGGACGGACCGAGGGACCGGGGCCGCACGGGCGGGGAACACCGAAAACATGACATCGTGGGCCCGGCGGGACCCGGGCCCTCGGGATCGCGGTACGCCCGCCGCGCACCCGGACCGACATGTATGCCTACAGGAGGACTGTCCCATGACTGACCGGCCCTTGACGCTCATGGCAGTGCACGCCCACCCCGACGACGAGGCCACCGGAACCGGAGGAGTCCTCGCGCGCTACGCGGCGGAGGGCATCCGCACGGTTCTCGTCACGTGTACCGACGGCGGTTGCGGGGACGGGCCGGGAGGTGTCAAGCCCGGCGATCCGGGGCACGATCCGGCGGCCGTCGCCTTGATGCGGCGTCAAGAACTCGAAGCCAGCTGTGAAGTCCTGAAGGTCAGCGATCTGGAGATGCTCGACTACGCCGACTCCGGGATGATGGGCTGGCCGAGCAATGACGCCCCTGGATCCTTCTGGCAGACCCCCGTGGAAGAAGGCGCTGCCCGACTCGCTGAACTCATGCGGCACTACCGACCCGATGTGGTCGTCACCTACGACGAGAACGGCTTCTACGGACACCCCGACCACATTCAGGCCCACCGCATCACAATGGCGGCACTGAAGATGACCGCGCTCACCCCGAAGGTGTACTGGACGACTATGCCCCGCTCGGGGATGCAGCGGTTCGGTGAGATCATGCGCGAGTTCCATGAGGACATGCCGGAGCCGGATCCCGCCGAGGCCGCCGCGATGGCCGAGATAGGCCTTCCCGACGACGAGATCACCACGTGGGTGGACGCCACCGCGTTCAGCGGTCAGAAGTTCGACGCGCTGGCCGCCCACGCCAGTCAGGGCGAGAACATCTTCTTCCTCAAAATGGGCCAGGAGCGGTTCGGCGAGTTGATGGGCATGGAGACCTTCGTACGTGTCCAGGACGCCACCGGAGCGGCCCTGCCCGAGGACGATCTCTTCGCCGGACTGCGTTGATCCGACCCTCGATGAGTGTTCGACCCGATGAGGTTGTTCGGTTCGAAGTTCAGGCGGCGACCGCCGACGCCCCCTTTTGCGGGCTTCGGCGGCGTGCTGATGAGCGCGACTGATGGTGGAGTCGACCGGCCCGGTCCATCCGACGGCTTCGGCAGCATCGTCGCGGACCTGCACGTATTCCAGCAGCAGCCTTGCCAGGGTCCTCTGATCGCATCTCAGCGAGCGAACCGGTCACGGTCTTCCAGGGCCATGGCGTTCCGTCGAGTCCCGCCCAAACGCACCGGCCAAGCCGGCGCACCGTGGAATGGCAAGGACGGGCCACTTCCGGGGGCCGCTGCGCTTCCCCGGCCGGTTATGCCGGCGGGCGGCCACGGGGGAGGAGACAGGGACCCGTGACGACGATCCAGCTACCGGTGGCCACCGAGCGACTGGTCCTGCGCGGGTTCACGCCGGACGACCTCGACGGCCTGTACGCCTACCAGCGTCTTCCGGAAGTCGCCCGCTACCTCTACCGGCCGCCGTTCACCCGCGAGCAGTGCGAGCGGAGCTTGGCCCGGCGGGCGGCCGGTACAGCGTGGGCCGAGGACGGCGACAACCTGGTGGTCGCCGTCTGCCGGGCCGAGGACGCCGTCCTGGTCGGCGAGGTCGTCCTGAAACTGGCGAACGTCGGGGCCCACGGCATTACCACGAGACCGGTCTGCTGGAACCGTCCGACGTCGATCCGCGGACCGGGTACCGGGGCCACTCGGCCGAACAGATCCCCACAGCGGCCGGCAAGCCCTGCTCACAACTTGCCTGCGCGGCCGGCGACGTTGAGGGCAGGATGTTCCCATGGTGAAGTACGGGGACAGCGGGAGTGAAAGTTCGTCCGGGCAGGACACGTTGGTGATTCGGGTGTCCGCCGGGCCGGGCGTGGGCGCCGAGAGCAGTCTGGTCTCGCTGCGGGATTGGCTGGCTGCGGAGGAAACGCTGCGTGGCCGGGTGGAACTGCGTGTCCAGGCGCCGAAGCCGGGGCAGATGGGATCCGCGTTCGACGTGCTGGCAGTGGCGCTCGGCTCCGGCGGGGCAGGAGCCGTGCTGGCCCGCTCCTTGTCGACCTGGCTGGTGCAGCGCCGAGCGGACGTCACCGTGCGACTGAGCCGGCAGGACGGGAGGGAGGTCACCGTGGAGGTCCAGCGGGCGCGCGATCCGCAGGCGGTGATCCAGGCGGTCAGCCGCTTGTTGGACGGCGGTGAGGCGTGAACCACAGCAGGCCCCGCTTCCCCGACCCTGCTGCATCCCGCGCGGTCCTCATCGGGTGCGGCGTCTTCGACGACACCGACCTGCCGGCGATCCCCGCCGTGAACTCCAACCTCGCCGACCTCCGGGCGGCGCTCACGGAAGACACGTACGGCATCCTGCCGCCCGCGCACTGCCGGGTGCTGGCCGATCCAGCCGATCACCGCAGTGTCGGCATGGCACTCGCCTCCGCGGCGCGCGACGCGGAGGACCTGCTGCTGGTCTACTACACCGGACACGGACTGCTGGACGAGGACGGGCTGCTCCACCTCGCTCTGTCCTCCACCGACCCTGCCCACGCCGCCTTCACCGGCATCCCCGTCGACCTGGTCAAACGCTGCCTCGGCCGGGCCCGGGCCCGCCTGCGCGTCCTGGTGCTGGACTGCTGCTTCTCCGGCCGCGCGGTAGCCGCCATGACCGAATCCGGCAGCCTGTTCTCAGCCCAACTCGAGGTGAGCGGCACCTACACCCTCACCTCCACCACGGCCAACGCCCCCTCACACGCGCCACCCGGCCAACGGCACACCGCCTTCACCGCTGCCCTGCTCGACGCACTGAACCAGCCCACGCCGCTCACCCTGGACGGTATTCACCAGCACATCGACACCCTGTTGCAAGGTGCGGGGCTGCCCCGGCCGCAAAGACGCTCCGTCAACGCCGCGGGAGACTTCGCCCTGGCCCGCGGGCCCGTTCCGTTGTGCGCGACGGCCCCGAACGCCGACGCGGAAGAGATCCGCTTCCGTGAGCAGCCTCACCGCCCGCCCGTCCGGAGCCACCGCGAGACCGTGGAAGCCGTCCTGTGGGGCGTGGGTGTGATTGCGCTGATGCTGCTGATGGCGCTGTTCGGGGGGTGGCGACCGGTCTTGATCACAGGTGCCGCAAGCACCGTGCTCGCGGGGCTGGCCCTCCTCCCGCACCTGCTCCGGCGAGGCGTCCACTACGACCTCGTCGTCAACAGGGACGGTCTCGGCACCGACCATGGCGGGCATTCAGCTCACGTGCCCTGGAAAGACATCGAGTGCGTGGGCGTCGTGCGTCGGGCGCCCGGAACGGTGATCGTCGCCAACGCGCTCATTGCTCGGCTGAAGGCCGGCGCACCGCGCCCGCAAGGCTTCCGAAAGGGGCTGAACAAACGTCTCCCGGACCAGCGCTACGTGGTCATCGGAACACTGGGCGTCTACGGGGCCGACCCGGTGCGCCTGCGCTCGGCTGTCGAACACTTCGCCGGTGGCATCTACCGCACCGACAAGCAACTCCTGGACATGGACCCACGGCTACGCTGACGCCCCCCTGCGGGCACGGGCGGCTGACCAGGCCGCACGTGCTGCGGGGCGGCCCCGCGCTGCTGACCGCGTCGGTCAAGATGATCCTTGACCGACAAGGGTCGGTCCGGAACCCGCTGCGAAGCCGTCGAGGGTGTCGCGCCGGTAGTGCAGGGACCCTGGGCTCACGGGAGGAGGACGACCTTGCCCAACGGATGGTCGTGTTCCAGGTGAGTGAAGGCCGCCCGGACCTCGGACAGCGGATGGGTCCGGCTGACCCGCGCCTCGATCCGGCCGGTCGCCGCCAGCTCGTCCAGCTCGGTCAGTACCGCCCGATCGGTGCCCTCGGCACTTCCCCGTGGGTATTCGGATGGTGCATATTGAACGGGTCGACCTCAACCTGCTGGCTCCACTGGCCGCGCTGCTGGAGGAACGGCACGTCTCGCGCGCCGCCGAACTCGCCGGGATGAGTCAGCCGGCGATGAGCAGGGCCCTGCAGCGGCTGCGGGACACCCTCGGCGACGAGCTGCTGGTGGGGACGCCGGGCGGATACCGGCTCACCCCGCGGGCCGAGCGAGTCCAGCGCGAACTGCGGGCGGTCGTGCCGCGGCTGGAGAGCCTGTTCGCCCCAGATGTTCACCGGGACGTCGAGCCGGCCCTCGGCCGAGTCGATCGTCGCGAGTGCGCTGCTCACCGATGCGTCCTCGGTCACGTCGAGTCGCACGAACCGTGCACGACTTCCCTCTCGTCAGGGTGTGTCTTCTGTGAGGTGTGCCGGTGGAGGCGGTGAGTGGCGCAGTGCTCGATGACGAGGAGGGCGGCGTCGTCTTCGGGTTCGTGGCCGACATGATCGACCAGGTCACGATGGATCTCGCGAACCAGGGTCTCGGGTGTGGAGGCGCGGCACACTGCGGCGCACTGGCTGAGCGGGTAGAAGGCTCCGGTCGGCGAGCGGGCTTCGACGACACCGTCCGTGTAGAGCAGCAGCATGTCACCGGCCTCGAAAGCGAACGTGTCGGTGCGGAACCTGGACTCGAGAGGCTGGCACATGCCCAAGGGGGGTGCGGGATGCCGTGCGTGCAGGGCCGTGAGGTGGTGATCGTGCCGCAGCAGGGGTGGAGGGTGGCCGCAGCTGACCATCTCGGCCAGCGAGCCCTGGTCGGGGATGTCGAGCAGCAGGGCGGTGATGAAGTGCTCACCCGGATCGTCCTCGGTGTCGGCCACCTCCTCCAGATTCCGGGCCACGCTCTCCTCCAAGGCCGCCGCGAGGTCGGACAAGGTGGTGTAGCGGTGAGCGCCCTCACGGAACGCACCCAGCACGATGGAGGCCTCGCCGATGGCAGCCAGGCCCTTGCCCCGGACGTCGCCGATGATCACACGGGTGCCGGGCCGGTCGGTGCGGGCCAGCGCGAACAGGTCGCCACCGATACGGGTCTCGTCCTCCGCGGCCAGATACAGCCAAGCCACCCGCAGCGGCCCCATCCGGCGCGGCGGCGGCCGCAGCAACGCGAGCTGCGCCGTCTCGGCCACCGACCGTGCCCGGCTCAGTTCCCGGCCACGCCGCTCGCGCACATGACAGACGAAGACCACCAAGGCCGAGAGCACAGTCAGCGCGGTGATCTGCGCCAGATGGTTGGGCGTGGTCAACCCGCCGTGGAACACGGCGATGCTCACCTGGGCGGCCACAGCCAGTGCACCGAGCAGCGCAGTGAGCCACGGGCCGGCCAAGGACGCGGTGAGGGCCGGCGCAATCACCAGGAAGGGGCCCAGATGGACGTCCTGCGGGGAAGTCAGGTCCGCCACGGTGATCGCGACGACCAGAACGAAGGCAACCACCACTACCCCGCGGCCCGACGGTTGCTCCAGGAAGCGGTCCACCGACACACGCCGCACACTCATACAACCGGTGTACCCCTGTTCCCGGACACGCGCCCGGTGCCGAAGCCCCGTCTGCCCACACCGTGGGCAGAGGACGAAACCGAGCACAAATGCCGGTCAGGCGTGGTGACCACGCTCCGGTGCCGCCCTGTCACAGGCGGCGGCGACAATGTACTCCTGCCGGGTGCCGGCCACATGGGGGCGCGGGTACCGCCGGGTCCACAACGGCCACCACGCGCTCGCCGACCTTCGATCCTTCGTCGTTCGGCCCGGGGCATCAACACAGCCCACACACTCCATGGGCCCGCGATTCCAGCCGCAGGACATCGGCAGGCCCCCCGGCCGTTGCGGCCACGAGCGCGCGCATGGGCCGAGCAGGAGTGATACGCCCGGCCCCGGAAGCTTTCCCGGCGGCGGCACCGGGCATGGCCCACGGCCTGGAGACAAGACCTCAAGGCCTTTCGTCCGGAGCAAGGCCGCCGAAAGGGTCCACGCCTCCCTGGTGCGCTCATGCCGACGGATTTGCGACGCAGGACCCTGGTTATCCGGGCGCCCGCCCAGTCCGGTCCGGGAGCAGACGCGGTCGAAAGGCCGCGGCGCACCGGCCGTCTGACCGGAGCTTCATGACAGCGGCGAAGAACGCCGTGGCCGAGAGCGCCGAGGTTCAGCTGGGCGAAATCCTCCAGGCCGCCCGGTTCCGGAACCCGATGGGTGCGGCAACATCCGCCGACATTCTGGCCGCCGCGACCGGGTTGGCGCTCGCCGGCATCACGATCACAGCCATTCCAGGTCGATTTCCAGCAATACTGCTCCCGTGACCGAGCCCGCCGCCGTTCCCCCGCCGACCGCCGGGCGTGCTCCGGTGTGGCTGACCCGCAACGTCAAAGTGCTGTGCGGGGTGTCCTTCCTCCAGGACGCGGCCAGCGAACTTCTCTATCCGATTCTGCCGATCTTCCTGACAGTGGTTCTCGGCGCTCCGCCGGCCGCCGTCGGTGCCATCGAGGGTGTCGCGGAAGGCGCTGCCTCCCTCACCAAGGTCGCCGCGGGCCGTCTCGCGGACCGCATCGCGCGCCGACCGCTCATCGGCGCCGGTTACGGGCTGGCCGCCATCGGCAAGCTGATCATCGCGCTCGCCTCCGCCTGGCCCTTGGTACTCATCGCCCGCGTCACCGACCGCCTCGGTAAGGGCATGCGCGGCGCACCCCGCGACGCCCTCCTCGTCGAGGGCGTCCCCAGCGGACAGCGCGGCAAGGTGTTCGGGCTGCACCGAGCCGCCGACACCGCCGGCGCGGTCGTCGGCCCGCTCGCAGGCCTGGCGTTGTACGAGGCGCTCGACCACCACCTGCGCCCCCTGTTCTGGGCCGCGGTGCTCCCAGCGGCGGCCTCGGTCGCCTTGGTCGCCGCTGTCCGCGACCCCCGGCCCCATGAAGGCAGCGCGCCCACGACGACCGCGACAACCCCCTGGCGGTCCCTGCCTCGCGCGTACTGGCGCGTCCTGGCCGTGCTGCTCGCCTTCAACCTGGTCAACTTCCCCGACGCGCTGCTCCTGTTACGCGCCCACGAGCTGGGGCTGCCCACGGCCGGGGTGGTGGGCGCGTACGCGGTGTACAACCTCGCCTACGCCGCTCTTTCCTATCCCGCCGGGGCCTTGTCCGACCGCTTGCCCCGCCCGCTGGTGTTCGCAGCCGGCCTGGTCTTCTTCGCCGCGGGTTATCTGGGCCTCGGCCTCATTCACGCGCCCTGGCTGGTCTTCGTCGTCCTGCCGCTGTACGGCGGATTCGCGGCTTGCACCGACGGCGTCGGCAAAGCCTGGATCTCCACCCTCGTTCCGGACCACCAGCAAGGCACCGCGCAGGGCCTGTATCAGGGCGCCACAGGCGCCGCCGTCCTGGCCGCCGGTCTCTGGGCCGGCCTCGCCTGGGGCATCCAAGGCCGGCTCCCCCTCCTCATCTCCGGCAGCACCGCACTCCTGCTCGCGGCCACGTTGGCTCTCCTGCGGTTCCCGTGATCGGCGTCAGCATGGAGAGGGAGCGTCTCTCTGCGGAACAAGCCGGGGAAGGCAAGCAGGGCGGCACTGCGCGTCATGGCCGATGCGGTCATGCCTCACGGCGCGTGCCGACTGACCGGTGCGCCCCCACCGGCACAGCAGACCGGCTCGACTGACGTCGGGCTGGTGGGAGAGCGGGCTTTCCACGCGGAAAACAGGGCCTCGCCTCTACTCATGGGCGCGAGCCATGGGGGAGTGGCGGGAGGGGAAGCAGCCGAAGCCGGTGGTCCGGCCGGGTCGGTCGATCGGTGCCGGCACCCGTGTTCACCGTCCTGTGCGGCGCCTCGGCAACGGCCCCATCGGCCCGCCGGTAACGCAACTACCCTGAGGGCACCGGCCATTCGGCAGATTCGGTCCCGGCGGATTCCAGGGGGTTCTGGTGGTGGCGGCGAGGCTCCAGCGCATAGAATTGTCGCGCGCTGCTCGCGATGGCGGTCGGTGCGGGTCGGTGGTGGGGGTGAGGGCGCCGTGATTGAGCTGCAAAACCAGGCCATTCAGGGCGGTTCTGCCCGGTGGTTTGAACGTGCGTTCGCTTTTCCTCGCCTCCGGTGCTTACGACTTGCCCGCAATACCCCAAAGCGATCACCACAAAGCGGTCCACACAACAGCGGTGGGCGCTTTTTCTTTTCGTGGTGTTCCTCCCGCCCCGCGTCCGTGCCCGGAGCCACGCGGCGGACGGGCAGGGCGCAGCGGGTGCGTCGTTTTCGAGACAAGAGAAGTGTGGAGTGTGATGCCATGAAACGAGTCGGCAGAGACTCGCGCCGGTCGGCCTGGAGACTTGTGGATCCGCTGGCGCGAACGAGCTTATCCGTTCTCTTACTGGCAGGCGGCGCCGTAGGGGCGGCGGCCGGACCGGCCGCGGCTTCGGCCGCCGACGGCACGCTGACGGTCGAAGTACTGCGCGACTTCTTCGGTACCGGCGTGCTCAACGCGACGATGGATGTGCCCCAGCGAGGCATGAAGGTGGAGGTCTCCGACCCTGCCGGGCACAAGGCCACCGGCGTCACGGATGCCACAGGCAAGGTCGTCGTGTCGGCCTCGACCGTGCTGAGCGGCGGCCGCTACCGCGTCGACGTCAGCGTCCCGGCGCCGTACAGCGGCCATCTGCGGGCGGCGCCCGCGTCGACGGCGGAGAACCACTTCGACAGCTTCACGTCGTTCGTGGACGTGTCGGACGGGAAGGACGCCTCGGTGGTGACGGGCGTGTGGGATCCGGCCGACTACGCGCTGCCGGACTCGCGGTACTTCGTGCCCGTCCACAACGGCGCCAACGGGACCGACAACCGGGCGTTGGTGGCGTTCGGGACGAACGTCCGGGGCACGTGTCCCACCGATGTGGCGTGCCCGGCCACACTGGCGACGCAGGACCAGGTGGGCACGACCTTCGGGCTGGCGTACGACAAGAACCGGACCCGGTTGTTCCAGAGCGCGTTCGCCCGCCGGTACGCTCCGTACGGGCCGCAGGGCGGGGGTGCCGTCTACACGGTGCCGGTCAACGGCTCGGGTGCGCCGGAGCTGTTCGCGCGGGTGCCGGACGCCACGGTGACGCGACACGACAGCGCGAACATGATCAAGGACTCCGGGTTCACCGACGCGCCGGGCAAGGAGAGCATCGGCGGCCTGGCCCTGTCGGAGGACGGCTCCACGCTGTACGCGGTGAACCTGCTGTCCCGCAGCCTGGTGAGCTTCGACGCGACCGGGGCCACCGCCGCGACGCCCAAGTCGACGGTCCCGATCCCGGACCCGGGGTGCGCGAGCCCCGAGGACTGGCGGCCGTTCGGTCTCCAGTTCCACAACAACACGCTGTACGTCGGCGGCGTGTGCAGCGCGGAGAGCACGCAGCAGCGCGCGGACCT
Source organism: Streptomyces sp. NPDC021356 (assembly GCF_040641015.1). Classification (NCBI taxonomy): domain Bacteria; kingdom Bacillati; phylum Actinomycetota; class Actinomycetes; order Kitasatosporales; family Streptomycetaceae; genus Streptomyces; species Streptomyces sp. NPDC021356. The sequence goes on from NZ_JBFACU010000013.1 coordinate 202,593, forward strand.
GAAAGCCTTCGTCTCCACCTACGACGGCAAGCGGTTCACCACGGTGCTGAGCCACCCGCTCACGGACGTACGCGGCAGCGTCTTCGGTTCCGGCGACAAGGCCACCCACTGGAACCCGTGGAACACCAGCCCGGACACATGGGACGACCGGAAGGCGGGCAACGTCTTCATCGACCCGCAGCCGGAGCTGTCCTCACTCGCCTTCGGCCGCGACGGCTCCATGATCCTCGGTTTCCGCGACCGGTTCATGGACGTGCTCAGCTGGGGCGGTCTGGACCCCCGGCCGGGGAACGACACGGCGGAGAACGGCATGTCCGGTGGTGACATCACCATGGTCTGCGCCACTCCCACCGGTGAATACCAGTGGGAAGGCACCGGGAACTGCCCCAACCACGCCACCCCCGCCAACAACGGCGGCGAGGGCGCCGATGTCGTCGAGTACTTCCCGGGCGACTTCTACGCCAACGCGCACCAGGAGACCGCGCTGGGAGCGGTGGCCTACATCCCGCAGCAGCAGTGGGTCGTCAGCACGGAGTTCGACCCGGTCGTCCACGTCGCGGCCTCAGGGACCGGGTACTACGACATCACGACCGGTCAGGGCCCGGGCAACAACCCGACCGCCAACGGGTTCCAGTTCGTCAGCCAGGAACAAGGCGGGTTCGGCAAGGCCGGCGGGCTCGGTGACATCGCGTACGCGGCGGCGAACGCGCCGATCCAGATCGGCAACGTCGTGTGGTTCGACGGCGACCACAACGGGATCCAGGACCCGGGGCACGTACTGCTGCCGGGGGCGACGATCAACCTGCTGGACGCGGACGGCAAACAGGTCGCAACGACCAAGACCGATGCCGCCGGCGAGTACTACTTCGGTGGCGTCGGCGCCGAGTACCAGCTCACACCGGGTGCGAAATACACGGTCCAGTTCGACGTGTGCACCGCGGACACCAGCAAGGTGCCCGAGCAGCCCCCGGCGAGTGAGCTGAGGTTCACGCTGCCGAGGGCCGGTGCCGACCGTGCGCACGACTCCAATGTGACCCCGCCGACCACCGGACCTTTGTGCAACGGCTCCGCGCCCGTCACGGCACCGGACAAGCCGGGCGGGGTCGATCACACGATCGACGCCGGGGTGTACATCCCGAAGGCGACCCCGAGCCCGTCCCCGACCCCGACACCAACTCCGTCGCCGACCCCGTCGCCGGGCCCGGCCTCGCCGCCGGCCTCCATGCCGCCGGCCCCCGCACCGCCCGCGAACAACCCGGCCCCGGCCGGTGGCGGCTCGGGATCGCTGGCCCACACCGGTATGTCCGCGCTGCCGGAGATGATCGCCGTCGTCGGTCTGCTGGTGGGCGCGGGCCTGGCCATCGCGTTCGTGAGCCGGAAGCGCCGCGTCCAGAAACACTGAGCGAACCGAACAACAGTGATCTGCCCGCCCGTCGCCCGGATGGCGCGGTCGGGCAGGTCACGTCTCGGCCGGCCCACGAGGGCCGGCCGAGACGTCGTCTGTCACCGGACCGCCGAGTGACGCCGCGACCGCACGGCGGCGGGGCACGGGGGCGAGCGAGAGGATGCATCGAAGAGTGTCAGCGTCGAGCCGCACGCGCAGTGCGAGAAGCCGGCAGGCTCCACCAGACCGTGCGGCCAAGAGCCGCCGATGGCCGCGCCCACGCCGGGCGGCAGCCGCCGTCGGCGCAGCGGCTGCCGTGGTGGCTGCGGTAGCCGTGTTCCTGGCCGTCGGCGACGGCTCCGGCCCCACCGGTCCGCGCGCACTGACTACGGACGAGGCGAACCGGCTGGCGATCACGCGGTTCCGCAACTACGAGGCGCACGGTCGCGCGGTGACCATCACCGTGCCGGGCACCGCCGGCGGGCTGACCGTCACGGGGTCCGTCGACTACCGGGGCAAGCTCGGTTACGGCGTGGTGCGCGGCACCGGGCGCGCCACGTCCAGCGACGGGCTGATCGAGTGGACGGCCACCTCGGTGTCGGTCCACCCGATGACGAACCCCCCGGCGTACGCACCCGCGGCGCCGCCCCGCTCGGGCTGGTACCGCCGTCCGCTGCTGTCGTCCGGCAGTGCGCTGGACAGTTCGCTGACCATCGCGCTCAGTCTCGGCAGCGACCGTCCGGACAACGCCGAACTCCTGCCGCAGAACGGCGCCGCCTGGTGGGGACGGGACCAGGTGGACGGCCATGGCGTGGACGTCATGACCGGGCCGGCCGCCCGCAACCGCTCCGGTACGGCGGGCAACGTGCGTTACTGGGTCGGCTCGGACGGCACCATGTACCGGGTCCGCGTCGGCGTGGGTTCCGAGCCGCAACCCGTGGTCATCGATTTCGACACCCACGAGTACGTTCCGGTCAAGTCGGTGCCGGGAGCCACCCCGGCACCGTAGCCGCGGTTCAGGACGTCTGCACCCGTGCGTTCGAGGCGAGCAGGGACGCCGGCGGCAAGGGGATGCCCGCTGTCTTCGGCAAGGCCGGCACGGCCGGCACGACGGTGGCGCCCGTGGTGGCGGCGTGGGGGAACTGCGGCTGCGGACCAGGCGCCGTGACCTCGGTGAACGGGATGCCACCGGGCGCTGTCGGCGTCGTCCACTTGCCGGCCGGCGAGGACGACCCGGCCGGACGCGGGCAGGACGCGGTGGTCGCGAGCCGGGCGGGCACGGTGGTCCGCAGATCGTTGCCCCGCAGGCAGTTGCCCCGCCCCCGGGTGGCGGTGGGGAACGTCCAGCCGACGTCGACACCGTTGCCGGTGAACGTGTTGTCCACGATCTGGTTGCCGACCGGGGGTATGTCGGCGGTTGCGGTGATCACCAGCCCGGCGTTGCCGTTGTCGGAGACGCGGTTGCGGACGAACTGGTTGTCGCTGCCGCCGTCGATGCCGATGCCGGTGCCCCACCCGCCGTCGGCCTGCTGCGGGGTGGCCCGCTGCTGGTTGGCGGCGATCAGGTTGCCCGCGATGACAGCGCCCTGCTGCGGGAGCAGTTTCTCCTGGTGGTCCGAGTCGGTGGTGAGTCCGACCCGGTTGCCGACCAGGCGGTTGCCGACCACGTACATGTCCCCGCCGGCGTTGGTGCCTTCGTAACCGACCGCGTTGAGTTCGGCGACGTTGTCCCGCACCACGATGCGACAGGGTTTGCACTGGCCGACGTAGATCCCCGAGTCGGCCCCGCCCGACGCGTACGAGTGCTCGATGACACCGTTCTGCGCGGAGAACGCGTAGATGCCGTACAGACCGTTGCGGGTCGCGGTCACGTACGAGACCAGGAACGACTTCAGGAAGGTGACGGGCTCCTCGCCGGTGTCGTAGCCCCCGCTTCGCCCCGGCAGCCCGGCGGCCGCCTTCGCCGAGCCGGTGACCAGGACTCCGTTCTGCGTGTTGTTCTCCACGGTCAGGTTCTCCACGGCCACCCCGGGCGCCGCGACGACGACACCGTTCGGCTGCTGCAACCGTCCGTCGATGACGACCTTGTCCCGGGACACACCACGGAGAGTGACGCGCGCCGTGTCGATCCTCACCGACTCGTGGTACACCCCCGCAGAGACCAGCACCAGGTCACCGGGCCGGGCCAAGGACACCGCGGCCGAGATCGTCGGAGCATCGGCAGGTACCCGGATCGTCACCTGCGCACCGGCCGGTCGCCGGCCTTTTCCTGATCCGCCGTCACCGCCGCCGCAGCCGACCACAAGTGTCAGCGTGCCCAGTACCGCCGCCAACACGCGAAGAGCTAATCGAGGCATGATCCCAGTCTCGCACGACGTCCAATTCGTCGCCAGAATCACGAGGTTGACCGGCAGGCGCTCTTCGGGTGTGGCACTCTGCCCCCATGCACCGACCCGATCACCACCCGTCGCGCCGCACGTTCCTCGATGTCACCGGCGCCATGGTGGCCACGGGCCTCACCGCCGGGTGCACAGCGGACGCCGCGCAGCCGGGCCGGCACGCTCCTTCCGCATCGTCCATCCCCGTGACGGTTCCGGCGACGGGCCGGCACCAGGCAGGCGTCACGCTTCCCCAACCGGCCCAGCGCAACCTGCTGGCCGTGGTGGCCGACCTCGATGCCGCCGTGGCTCCCGGACCGCTACTGGCCGAACTCGGCCAGGCCATCCGCACCCTCGTCGCGGGCACCGACCGGCGGCTGCTGGGCCTGCCGCCGGGCGACCTCACCGTGACCGTCGGCGTGGGCCCCCGGCTGGTGCGCGCGGCCGGGGGTTCGCTGCCCGGCGCGATTGACCTCCCGGAATTCTCCCGCGAGCGGATCGACCCGCGAGCACGCGGCGGCGACCTGCTGATGCAGATCTGCGCCGGCGACGCGCTGCTCCTGCCGGTCGTCGCCGCCGCGCTTGTGGACCAGGCCGGTGAGCGCATCCACGAACGCTGGCGGCAGTCCGCACGCCGCGGTGCGAACGTGCCCATGGGCAACGGCCTCACCGCGCCACGCAACCCGCTCGGTTTCATCGACGGCATCGTGGGCCCGCACACGGCCGCCGAACAAGAACGCGACCTGTGGCTGGCCGGCCCCCCTGCGGTCGCCGGCGGCACCCTTGCCGTACTGCGGCGCATGGAACTCGATCTGCCCCGGTTCGCCGCCCTGTCCGTGGCCGAGCAGGAAGCGGTCTTCGGGCGGCGCCGGGCCAGCGGCGTCCCCCTCTCCGGCGGCACCCCCGCCTCGGGGCCGGAACTCGGCGCCAAGACAGCGGACGGACGCTATGTCGTCCCCGCGGACGCCCATGTGCGCAGGGCTAACCCCGCCGTGGTCGGCACCGGCCTCATGCTCCGCCGCTCCTACAGCATCGACGACCCCGCCCCGGGCCTGCTCTTCATCAGCTTCCAGAACGACCTGCGGACCTTCACCGCCACCCTCACCCACATGGACACCTCCGACGCACTGCTGTCATTCACCACCACAACCGCCAGCGCGACGTTCCTGATCCTCCCCGGCTTCGACCGACAACACCCCCTCGGCTCCCAGCTGTTCCGCTGAACACGCCGCGCCTGGGGCTACGACCTGATCAGGCGGCCGACTCGCGGCGGCTCGGACCAGGAAGGAGGGGGAGGAGCAGGCCTCCCAGTGGCCATCGAGATCGACGGCCGCTACCCGCCCCGTGCCGTCCGGCGGAAGGCCGTCGGTGTCGTTCCGGTGCGCTGCCGGAAGAACTTGGTGAAGTCACCGGCCCCGGCGAACCCTAGTTGCTCGGCCACCGCGCCGACAGGGAGCCCGCCGTGGGCCAGCTCCCGCTTGGCCTCCAGAACCACCCGTTCATCGACATAACGCTTCGCCGACATCCCGGTGGCCGCCTCCGTGGCCCGGGTGAGGGTGCGCCGGCTGTAACCGAGAGCGGCGGCGTAGTCCTCCACCCGCCGGGTGACGGTGAAGTCCCGCTCGACTGCCGTGTGGAAGCGGCGGAACGCCTCGCTCGGCACCGGCCTGCCGGGTTCGGCTGTGTAGGCCGCCGTCAGCCGTTCCACCAGCACTGCCAGCAGGTGCCGCAACACCCTGAGATGCGCTTCCAGCGCCAGCTCCGACGCGGCGTCGTACTCGTACCGAAGGTGGTCCAGAGCCCTCCGCAGCCCCTCGGCCACCGGGCCGGCCGGGCTGAGCGGGCCCCACGCGAAGGGCGGGTCGGCGACGGTTGCGGCGGTGGTCGCCGCGTCCGGGAAGCCGGGCGGGAAGGCGACCACCACGCCGTCCGCCTCGGGCAGGTCCGGGCCCCAGCGCTGCACCTGTCCCGGCCGGATCCACAGCCAGTCGCCCGCCGCCGGCTCGTACGTCGTGAAGTCCACGGAGACGGTGAGCCGGCCGGTGCGTACAGCGACGAGCTGGTGGAAGGCCGGCCGCAGGGGAGCGTATGGATCGTTGCCGTGCCGCAGCGCGCGCTCGGCCAGCCCCGCCAGATCCATCAGCTCCAGACCGGGCGGCGACCCGGCCGTGTGCCGGAACACCAGCTCCCGGATCACCGGTGAGGAAGACTGTCCGTTTTTGCCCATCGTGAGTCCCGAGCTTACCGCCGTGTGCCGTGGCCGCGCTCCTAGGGTGAAGACGTCGGCGCAGGTCAGCGCCGCAGGGGCGAAAGGTGCCGTTGTATGAGACTGATCGTGGGGATCACGGGTGCCACGGGTGCCGTCCTCGGTGTCCGTTTCCTTCGGACACTGGCCGAGCTTCCGGAGGTGGAGACGCATCTCGTCCTCAGCCGGTGGGCACGCACCACGATCGAACTCGAGACCGGCCTGTCCGCGGACTCGGTCGGCGACCTGGCCGACGTCGTGCACCGCCCGGAGGACCAGGGAGCCGTCATCTCCTCCGGTTCCTTCCGCACCGACGGCATGGTGATCGTGCCGTGCTCGATGAAGACGCTCGCCGGCATCCGCGCCGGCTACGCCGACGGACTGGTGGGCCGGGCCGCGGACGTCGTCCTCAAGGAGCACCGCCCGCTCGTGCTGGTGCCCCGGGAGACACCGCTGAGCGAGATCCACCTGGAGAACATGCTCGCGCTGTCCCGGATGGGCGTCCGGATGGTGCCGCCCATGCCCGCCTTCTACAACCATCCGCGGACCGTGGACGACATCGTCGACCACCTCGTCGCGCGCCTCCTCGACCAGTTCGACCTGCCCGCCCCGGCCGCCAAGCGGTGGGAGGGCATGCGGGCCGCCCGGGCCCTGCGGCCGGCGTCCTGACGCACACCACGGTCGGCTCCCGTCCCGCTTCCACAGCAACCTGTCACGGAGTACCCATGCCCTACGACGATTTCCGCTCCTTCCTCGACACCCTCGACCAGGAGGGGCAACTGCTACGTGTCACCGAGGAAGTCCTGCCCGAACCCGATCTGGCCGCCGCCGCCAACGCCACCGGCCGGATCGGAGAAGGCGCCCCCGCCCTCTGGTTCGACAATGTCAAGGGCTTCACCGACGCCCGCATCGCCCTCAACGTGCACGGCTCCTGGGCCAACCACGCGCTCGCCCTCGGCATGCCCAAGCACACCCCGGTCAAGGAGCAGGTGGCCGAGTTCGCCCGGCGCTGGGACGCCTTCCCCGTGCCGCCCGAACGACGCGAGGACGCGCCGTGGCGCGCCAACAGCCAAGAGGGCGACGACGTCGACCTCTTCTCCGTGCTGCCCCTGTTCCGTCTCAACGACGGCGACGGAGGCTTCTACCTCGACAAGGCCGCCGTGGTCTCGCGCGACCCCGACGACCCCGAGAGCTTCGACAAGCAGAACGTCGGCACGTACCGCCTGGAGGTCGTCGGCCGCAACCGGCTGGCCATCCAGCCCGTCCCCGTCCACGACGTCGCCCTGCACCTGCGCAAGGCCGAGGAGCGGGGTGAGGACCTGCCCATCGCCATCACCCTCGGCAACGACCCGGTGATGGCGATCGTGGCCGGCATGCCGATGCGCTACGACCAGAGCGAGTACGAGATGGCGGGCGCCCTGCGCGGCGCGCCCGCGCCGATCGCCACCGCCCCGCTCACCGGCTTCGACGTGCCCTGGGGCTCGGAGGTCGTGATCGAGGGCGTCGTGGAGAGTCGCAAGCGCCAGATCGAGGGGCCCTTCGGAGAATTCACAGGACACTACTCCGGTGGCCGCCGGATGCCCGTGATCCGTGTCGACCGGGTCTCCTACCGCACCCGCCCGGTCTTCGAGTCGCTCTACCTGGGCATGCCGTGGACCGAGTGCGACTACCTGGTGGGGCCCAACACCTGTGTCCCGCTGCTGAAGCAACTGCGCGCCGAGTTCCCCGAGGTCCAGGCCGTCAACGCCATGTACACGCACGGCCTGCTGGCGATCATCTCCACCGAGAAGCGCTACGGCGGTTTCGCCAAGGCGGTCGCGATGCGCGCCATGACGACCCCGCACGGACTGGGGTACATCACCACGGTCATCGTGGTCGACGAGGACGTCGACCCCTTCGACCTGCCCCAGGTCATGTGGGCGGTGTCCGCGAAGGTCAACCCGTCCGGCGACGTGCTGATCATGCCCAACCTGCCGGTCGTCGAACTGGCACCCGCCGCGCAACCCGCCGGCATCACCAGCAAGATGATCATCGACGCCACCACCCCGGTCTCCCCGGACGTACGCGGCAACTTCTCGACGCCGGCGAAGGACCTGCCCGAGACGCGCGACTGGGTGACCAGGATCCAGGGCCTCATGGCCGCACGCGGCTGAGCCACCTGGCGCCCCAGCGCCCACCCGCGCCCACCCGCGCCCTCCGCGCACCCGACACCCCGACACCCCGACACCCCGACACCCGACCTCCGAGAAGGAGAGAGACCGCATGACCGAGTGCCCCCGCTGCGCCTTCGGGACCATCGAGACGCTGCACTCCTCGCCCGTCCCCGGCGTCTGGGACGTCTTGCAGTGCCGACGCTGCCTGTACACCTGGCGCACCACCGAACCCGCCCGCCGCACCCGACGCGAGGCCTACCCCGAGCAGTTCCGGCTGACCCCCGAGGACATCGAGGCCGCCTCCGAGGTCCCGACGGTGCCGCCGCTGCGCACTGTGGCCTGAGAGGCGTACGGCAGACGTCTGCCCGGCCCGGCAACGGGTGCGCCATGAACACCACGTGTCAGTAGGGATCTTCGTGATCGTGACCGAGGGCCTCGCCCGGGCCTGCCTCCTGGTCCAGGTCCAGGGCCCTGCCCGGTGGTACCTCGGCCGCGGACGCCCGCCGCCCGCCCGCACACCTGGGCTGGTGCGCGGGCGGGCGGTCTGCTGAAGATCTGGCACATCATCTACGACACCCGCGGACCAGGTCCAGGCGGTGGCCAAGATGGCCGAGGAGCGCGGCGCGGGGTATGTCGACATCACCGACGGCACCCTCTCCAACCCCTACGACACGCTGCCGGCCGACAGTTACTGGACGGCCGAGCAGGGCGCGGTCGAGGGCGGATGGTTTTCAGGGGCTGGGGACGCGCAAGGAGCCCTCGGTGTATTGAGCGCGCCCGAAGCCGAACGACCAGTCCTGAGGCCCGTTTTCGACGATGCCGATGAAGACGTCCTCGCCTCCGACGCCGAGGGGTTCCAGTTGCTCGGCGATGGCCTCGAAGACGCGTTGCCTGACCTCGGTGGTGCGTCCCGACTGGGTGAAGATCTGGATCATCACCAGCCGGTCGGTCCGTGCGAAACCGAGGCCGGCATCGAGGGCGATGACGTGATCCGCGTCGTGCTCGGTGACGACCTGGAACCTGTCCCGCTCGGGGATGCCCAGCACGCTCACGAGCGCCCGGTGCGTCGCGTCGGCGATCGCCCTCAGTTCGTCGGGACGGCGTCCGCGGATGAGATCGATCCGTACGAAAGGCATGTGCGTCGTTCCTTGCCTGTCTGTTGCTGACTCTGCTCGTCCGGTGCTGACCCCGTCTGCGGCGCGGGGCGCTCAGCGGGCCAGATGCACCCATGTCCCATGGGCCGCGACGCGCAGCACCGAGGACAGGCCGGCCTCCCGGAAGGCCAGATCGATCTCCGGCAGCCCTTCGGAGAAGTGGGCCCAGGCGTCGTAGTGGGCCGGGATGACGGCGTTCGCGCCGAGGACGGCAGCCGCGGCAGCGGCGGCGCGGCTGTCCAGGGACAGGGGTCGGCCGTCGAACTTCGCGGGGACGCGTGCCGCCCCGGCGTGCAGGACGGCCGCGTCGATGTCCGGCACCCGGCGGGAGATCTCCGCGACAGTGCGGATCGAAGCGTTGTCGCCGCTGACATAGACGGTGGGAAGGCCCTCCCCGGACAGCACGAATCCGGTGACTTCGCAGTTGACGTTCCCGTCGCCGTCGCGCTCGCCGTCCTCGGGGCCGTGGACCGCGGGGACCGCCAGCACGGTCAGATCGCCGCCGCCGTCCGCGCGGGGCACACGGTGGCCGGCCCACGGTGCCAGGCCGACGGCCGGTGATCCCAGCCGTCCGGCGGCCAGGGGGCCGGTGAGCACCAGCGGGGCGGCCTTCGCGAACGCGCGGCCGCGCTCGTCGAGGTTGTCCGGATGCGAGTCGTGGCTGACGAGAACGAGGTCGACCGGTCCCACGCCGTCCTCGTCGACGGCAGGACGGGCCGTCTTGGTGAGGTACCCGTGCGGGCCCGCGTCGTCGAAGGTCGGATCACTGACGATACGCAGTCCGCCGAGGTCGATCACGGCCGTGGGACCGCCCAGGACGGTGATCGCGGACTCTTGCCGGGCCAGACCCGCGCCGAGGATTTCGCTCATGCCATCGACGCTAACGACTTCCCACTCCCGGCGGAAATGCCTGTGGTGAGGTGTCTATGTGTGTCAGGCATAGACGCACGGGCGAGCGGTTCACACCGTGCCCCACGCGACATGGCAAGCCACGGGCTGCGGTCTTGGAGGGCGTCCGCAGGGTCTGCACGGTGCGGTCGGGGCGGTCGGAGTCGGCCCGAGCAGCGGGAGCACCTGAATTACTTGCAGATGAGGACGCTGTCGCAGTAACCGATTCCCTTGGGGGCAGGCGCGGTGTGGGGGAGGTCTTTCCGGCTGTTCAGAATGTAATACCCGTCGGCCGGTCCGGCTCCCGCCCCGATGACAATCATCGTTTGCTCGCCCATCTGTTCGTGTGTGGGGGTGACGACAGATTCGTACAGCGCATTGAAGAGGTTGTACTGCTGGAAGCTGTCGACGTGGACCACGCGGTAGCTCCGCGGGTCCGGCTGCGGTGGATTCTTCTCCTCGTCCACGCCGGTGACCGTGGTCAACCGGTTGGGCCAGCTCTTCAGATCCCCGGCGACCGTGCCCGCTTGACGGGCTTTGTCGAGCTCGGCTTTCACCCCTTGGCGTACGGCGGACATGTGGATGTGCAACTGGTCGTGGGAGCGGGACCCGGCCGCGTTGATCCCCAGTCCGACAGTCCCCCATCGCGGTTTTGAGAACCAGTAGTCGGATCGCTCCACGGCTGTCTGCCAGTAGTTGTTTCTGGCGAACGCGCCGGATATGAGGGCCGGGCACTCGATCCCTCTGATGCGGTCGGTGGGAACGAGGAGATATCCCTTTTTCCCTTTGGACACCAGCCAGAAGGTGCCGACCGGCCTCTCTTGGCACTCCCAAGCCATCTTCCACAGAGAGTCCGGGTCGCCGGGGTCTCCGCACAGGACGTCGGACGGTGCGGTGAGGGTGTTCTTCCCGTGCTCGCCGGTCATGGCAGCACCTTTCAGGGTGATCGAGCGGTCAGTGGCGTGCCCGGCGGGGAGCGTCCTCGGGCCGGTACTGTTCAGAGGGGTCAAGGCATCCGCTGCCGGCCCGGTCGAAGGGACTTCGCGGGTTGCCGGCGCTGCCGGGCCGCTGTGGCCGGGCGCTGGTGCAGGCGGCATCGTGCAGCCTCGGGAGCGCGACTCACTCCCTCAGGGCTTGACTTCGAGCCGTACCACCACCGTGTCACCAACTCCGAGGCAGCGCATCTGCTGTTGCGACGACCGTCCGCAGGTGGGGTCGAGCGAGGACGCCGCCGCGGCGTGAGGCCGCCGCTGGTGGAACCAGCAGGGCACCCAGGAGTGCCAGGTGACGCCGACCCCGGGCGTGCTGCCGGATCGCGTAGACGGCCTCCTGCCGGAACCGGTCAGGAAACTGAAAGAAGACCTTGTGCCATCTGACACCTCGACGCCGACGATCCACTGCCGTGTCGCGAAGTCGTCCAGCAGGCAAAGCGATTCGTCTGTTCGGCAAGTCTGGTCGGCGGCCACCGCCACCGCGGGTCTTCCGGCCTTACCCCCGTGCCGCCGGCCCCACCAAGACCGTGTGTGTGGCCCGGCGGCCCGCCGCGGCGGATGCGCCCGCGCGGAACCGGGCCGCCACTCGGCGGAACCGCGACTCCTCCTCCTCCGCGCCCCGGCGTGTAGGCGGTACTGCAAGCGTCTCCTGACGACGTCGACGACGTCGACGACATCGGCGGCGGCGGGTGGTGTCGGCGGTGGCATCCCTCGCTCCTGGTGCCGCATCCCATGGCAGCCGTGCCGCGCAGGGCGGACAGTGGAAGCAGGGGCCCAGAGAAGCGAGATGATCATGGACCGTTACCCGCCCATCGCCGACCACGGCCTCGTCGGCGACCTGCAGACCGCCGCTCTGGTCTCCTCCCGTGGGGTCGTCGACTGGTTCGCTGCTCCCCGGTTCGACTCGCCCAGTGTCTTCGCCGCCCTGCTCGACCACGACCGCGGGGGCCACTTCCTGTTCGCGCCGGAGAACGAGACCACCACCTGCAAGCAGCTGTATTACCCCGACACGGCAGTGCTGGTCACGCGTTTCATGTCGCCGGACGGTGTCGGTGAAGTCTTCGACTGCATGCCACCGGATCGCACCGGCACTCCCACCGACGAGCATGTGCTGATACGCGGTGTGCGGGCGGTGCGCGGCACGGTGCGCTTCGCTCTGGAGTGCCGTCCGCGCTTCGACTACGGCCGGGCCACGCACCGTCTCGACCTGCGTGACGGCACCGCCACGTTCCGGGCACCGGACGTCGCCGCCCACCTGCAAGGCACCTTCCCCCTCCAGCGCGACGGCACGGACGTGCGGGGTACGGTGACCTTGAGAGCGGGCGAGGTGGCCGCAGCGGTCTTCACCGTCGGCGGGGCCGATCTCGCAACCCCACCGCCGCTCACCCCGGACCGGGCGATGGAGCGCTTCTGGGAGGTCGTGGACTTCTGGCAGCGCTGGGTGCGCTCCTCCCGGTACCACGGCCGCTGGCCGGGTGTGGTGCACCGCTCGGCGATCACGCTCAAACTGCTCACCTACGCACCCACAGGCGCTCCGGTCGCCGCGGCCACCATGGGGCTGCCCGAGCAGATCGGGGGCGAACGCAACTGGGACTACCGCTACACGTGGGTCCGGGACGGCTCCCTGTCCGTGCGTGCCCTGCTCGACCTGGGGTTCGCCGAGGAGGCGGCCCAGTTCACCCGCTGGATGGGCGATCGCCTCCAGGCCCGGGAGGGCGTGGACGGCGAGCCGCTGCAGATCATGTACCGCGTCGACGGGGACCCCCAGGTGCCGGAAGAGATCCTCTCGCACTTCGAGGGCTATCAGGGTTCGTATCCGGTGCGGCTGGGGAACGCCGCGGCCGATCAGCTGCAACTGGACATCTACGGGGAGGCGCTCTACGCCTTGTCGGAGGGACACGATGTGGCACAGGGAGGCAGCTACCACGGCTGGAAGAACCTGGCGCGGACGCTGGACCGGCTGGCCGATTCCTGGGACCGCCCCGACGAAGGCATCTGGGAGACACGTGGTGGGCGCCAGGACTTCACCTTCAGCCGGGTGATGGAATGGACGGCCTTCGACCGGGGGTTGCGCCTGGCGAGAGAGCAGAGCCGTCCCGCCGACGTGCCGAGGTGGACCGCCGCTCGTGACGCGATCCTCGAACAGGTGATGGAGCGGGGCTGGAACGAGAAGCAGCAGGCCCTCGTGCAGCACTACGGGAGCGAGGTCCTGGACGCTTCGCTGCTGCTCATCCCACGGGTCGGGTTCCTGGCGCCCCGGACGGCCAGCTGGCTGTCGACCCTGGACGCGATGGAACGCACGCTGGTGTCGGACAGCCTCGTCTACCGCTACGACCCCACGGCCTCCCCGGACGGGCTCCGGGGCTCCGAGGGCACCTTCAGCCTCTGCACCTTCCTCTATGTGGACGCCCTCGCCCTCGCCGGCCGGACGCGTCCGGCGCGCTACGCCTTCGAGAAGATGCAGACCTACGCCAACCACGTCGGCCTGTTCGCCGAGGAGATCGGTCCCAGCGGCGAGCAGTTGGGCAACTTCCCGCAGGCTTTCACGCACCTGTCGCTGATCATGGCCGCCACCACCTTGGACGACGCCCTCGATCAGCAGCGGGACTGAGACCGGGCAATCCGTACGCCGCGCAGGGCCGCCGAGCGGTTCAGCCGCCGGTGGCGAACCCGGGGAAAAGGGTCATGCCGCCGTCCACGTAGAGGGTGGTGCCGACCACGTAGTCCATGAGGTCCGAGGCGAGCCCGACGACCGCGTGGGCGATGTCCTCCGGATCGCCGACGCGCCCGTAGGGAATCAGCTGCAGCAGTTCCTTCTCCGCGTCGGGGGTGGTCCAGGCGCTGCGGTTGATGGGCGTCTTGATGGCTCCAGGAGCGACCGCGTTGACCCTGACCCTGTGCGGTGCGAGTTCCTGGGCAAGCGTCTCCATCATCATCTGCACGCCGCCCTTGGAGGCCGCGTAGTTGACGTGGCCGGCCCACGGGATGAGCTGGTGCACCGAGCTCATGCAGATGATCTTCCCGGCCGAGCGCGACACCTCGGGGACCACCCCCCTCCTCAGGAACTCCTTCGTCGCTTCCCGGGCGCACAGGAACTGGCCGGTGAGATTGACGTCCAGCACCTTCTGCCACTGGGACACCGTCATCTCGGTGAACGGAGCGTCGCGCTGCAGCCCGGCGTTGGCCACGAGGATGTCGATGGTGCCGAACTCCGCCACCATCCGGTCGATCATCGCGACGACCTGGTCCTCCTGGGACACGTCCGCCTCGTACGCCATCGCGCGCACGCCCAACCCGGTGATCTCCTCGACCACCTGCTCGGCCTCGTCACTCCCGGCGACGTAGTTCACGACCACGTCGGCCCCGGCGCGCCCCAGGCCGATGGCCGTCGCCTTGCCGATGCCCGAGTTGGCGCCGGTGACGAGGGCCTTCTGGCCCTTCAGAAGGTGTGAGGGTATGACGCCCTGAGGGGCTCGCTGAGTCACGCTCACGCCGGTTCTCCTTCTCGACTGGCTGCCCCCGAACTCGTGTGAGCCCGGTCGGCTCCTGTCGACACCGAACCACCCTTGAGCCCACGGCACACGCCGGGTTCGGGCGGATTGCGCCGAACGGTCGAACGCGACCGGGCCCCAGCGGCGCCGGACTCCGACGCCGATCCGCGCACCCGCCCTTCCCGGGGTGCGGGCGAGGTACGGGAACGCTAGGCTTTCGCAGGTAGGTCAGTATTTCCCAGGCGGTCTCACCCGCCGGTCGCCTTGTACGCGATGACCATGAGCATCTGTGGCGACCTGACGATCGCGGTGCAACTCCTCGCTTCCGCGGTGCTGAGCACCTCGCTTCCGGAGCTGAGCAACGGCTGCATCCCCTCGCTCTCGCCGTCTCGCGCCTCTCGCGTCTCCCGCGCGCTCGGCGCGGTGTGCTCATCGCGCACCGAGTGGCACCGGCTTCCGGGGCCGCGGCTTCTAATCCCTGCGGAGGTCGGGATGAGAGTTGTCGTCGATCTTTCCCGATGCGAAGGATATGCGCAGTGCGCCTTCCTGGCTCCAGACGCGTTCCGGATGCACGGCGAGGAAGCGCTGATGTACGACCCGAGCGCGGACGACGCCCGGCGCGAGCAGGTGCTGCGCGCCGCGGCGGCCTGCCCGGTCCAGGCGATTCTGGTCGACCAGCTGGAGGGACGGGTCTCGTCGTCGGCGGAGGCGTCGGCGCCATGACCAGTGCCGACAATCTGCAAGCGTTCAAGCGTGACGGCCGCATCGTGGTCGTCGGGGCGTCACTGGCGGGACTGCGGGCCGCGGAGACACTGCGCGACGAGGGTTTCACCGGATCACTGACCATGATCGGTGACGAACGGTGCGAGCCCTACGACCGGCCTCCCCTGTCCAAGCAGGTACTGACCGGGTGGGTGCCGGCCGAGAACACCGCACTGCCGCGCCGTCGCGACATCGATGCGCAGTGGCTGCTGGGTGTGCCTGCCAGCGGGCTGGACCTGGCGGCCAATCAGGTGCGTCTCGCCGACGGACGCGCCGTGCCCTTCGACCGGGTGCTGATCTCCACCGGTGTCCGGGCCCGGCCCTGGTTCGTCGAGAGTGAGGCGGCTCTGGACGGGGTCTTCGTCGTGCGGACGCGCGAACACGCCGCGGGCCTGCAACGAGCCCTCGCCGCAGGGCCCTCCCGGGTGCTGGTCATCGGCGCGGGATTCACCGGGTCCGAGATCGCCTCCGTCTGCCGCGAGAGGGACATCCCGGTGACCGTCGCCGAACTCGCGCCGGCCCCGCTGGTCGGCGCACTCGGCGCCATGATCGGCCAGGTCGCGGCGGACATGCAGCGCGAGCACGGTGTCGACCTGCGCTGCGGTGTCAAGGTCACCCGGCTGGAGGGCGACGCGCAGGGACGTCTTCGCCGTGCTCACTTCGACGACGGCACCACCATCGACACCGACGTGGCGGTGGTCGCCCTCGGTGGCA
Organism: Streptomyces sp. NPDC021356; assembly: GCF_040641015.1. Classification (NCBI taxonomy): domain Bacteria; kingdom Bacillati; phylum Actinomycetota; class Actinomycetes; order Kitasatosporales; family Streptomycetaceae; genus Streptomyces; species Streptomyces sp. NPDC021356. The sequence goes on from NZ_JBFACU010000013.1 coordinate 218,754, forward strand.
TCCGCAACACCGAGTGGCTGCAAGGATCGGGGCTCGCGGCGGGTGTCTGGGGGATCGCCTGCGACACCGGCTGCCGCGCCCTGGACCTCAACGGCCTGGTCACCGACGACGTCTTCGCCGCCGGGGACGTGGCACGCTGTCCGAACCCCATCTACGAGTACCGGCTCATCTCGCTGGAACACTGGGCCAACGCGGTGGAGCAGGCCGAGGTGGCGGCGCACAACATGGTCAGCGGCCAGGCGGACCGGTGGCCCCACCTGTCCATCCCGCTGTTCTGGTCGATCCAGTTCGGAGTCAACATCAAGTCCGTCGGTGTGCCGACTTTCGCCGACGAGGTGGTCGTCACCCAGGGATCAGTGCCCGAGCACCGCTTCGTCGCCGCATACGGCTACCACGGCCGCGTCACCGCGGCAGTGAGTTTCAACAACGCGAAGTGGCTGGACCACTACCGCCGGCTCATCGAGACGGCCGCGCCCTTCCCGCCTCCCTCGGCCACGCCCGACCAGCCCGCCGACATGAAACCGGTGCCCGTCGACTTCCCCGGCCCCGCCCTGCTCGCCCAGGGCGCCACCGTGGTCGTCACCGGCCACAACCCGAGTGAGCGGCGCGTCACGGCCGCGTACCAGCACCGGTAGGAGGGAGAGCGAGATGACCACGACCGAGACGAGCGGAACGCTCCGGCGGATCCTCGACTACTCCTCCCGGGCCGACCCGTACCCGCTGTACGCCGAACTGCGCGAGACGCCCGTGGCCAGGCAGGAGGACGGCACCTACGTCATCAGCACCTACCGCGAGATCGCGGACGTCCTGCACAACCCCCACCTGAGTTCGGACACCCGCAGTCTCTGCCGTCCGCCGGCCGGGATCGAGGCGCAGGCCACGCCGGCGTTCATCAACCTCGACCCGCCCGAACACGACCGCCTGCGCCGTATGGCGATGCGCCACTTCGGCCCCCCGCACACCCCGGGGCTCCTGGCCGGCATGGAACCCGCGCTGGCCGCCATCGTCAGTGGTCTGATCGACGACTTCGCGGGGAAGGAGCGGATCGACATCGTCGACGACTTCGCCTACCCGTTCCCCGTCGCCGTGATCTGCCACCTGCTCGGTGTGCCACGCGAGGACGAACCGAAGTTCCACGTCTGGGTGGACGACCTCATCAACTCCATCGACTACGACCCCCGAACCGACCCGAAGGAAAAACTGGACAAGGGTCAACAGGCCCGTAGGGACCTCCGCGAGTACCTCGGCGGACTGCTGGAGCGACGTCACGGACGGCCCGGCGACGACCTGCTGTCACGGCTGGCCAACGACGACGGGCCCGACGGCCGGATGACCGACGACGAGATCGTCGCCACCGCGAACCTGCTGCTCATCGCCGGCCACGAGACCACCGTCAACCTCATCGCCAACGGCATGCTGACGCTGCTGCGCCACCCCCAGGTGCTGCAGCGACTGCGCGACGATCCGGACCTGGTCGTTCCCCTGGTCGAGGAACTGCTCCGTTACGAACCGCCCGTGCACATCATCCCCTGGCGAGCGGCGTACAACGACATGACCGTCGCCGGCACCGTCATTCCCCAGGGTTCGCAGATCATGCTGATGCTGGCCTCGGGCAGCCGCGATCCGGACCGCTTCCCCGATCCCGACCGCTTCGACCCCGACCGGCGTGACAACCAGCACCTGGGATTCGGCAGCGGCATTCATCTGTGCTTCGGCGGCCCGCTGGCCCGGCGGGAAACCCAGATCGCGCTGACCGAGCTGGTGCGCCGCCTCGACCGGCCCGCGCTGGTGGCCGACCCCCCGCCGTACCGGCGCAGTCCCGTTCTGCGCGGGCCGATCCATCTGCACATCGAGCGGAGTGGTGGTCAGCATGCCTGCCGATGACCTGAGTGCTGCCGGCCCGGCCTGGCGGTGCACACGATCTCTCCGCCCCTGAGGAGGCCGCTGTGGGTCACGCCGTCGGGGACGTACTCGGTCTGGCAGCCGGTGTCGCGATCAGCCCACTCCCCATCGTGGCGATCATCCTCATCCTCGCCACCCCGCAGGGACGGGCGAACGGCACCCTGTTCGCACTCGGGTGGTTGCTGGGCCTGGCGGTCCTCGGCACGATCATGCTGGCCGTGGGGGGCCCTGGCGGGGCGTCCACGCACAAGCACCCCGCCACGTGGGTGGGGGCTCTCAAACTGGCACTCGGCGTACTGCTCGTCCTGTTCGCCGTCCGGCAGTGGCGAGGGCGGCCCCGGGACCCCTCACAGGCGCAGTTGCCGAAGTGGATGGCGGCGATCGATCATTTCACTCCCGCCAAAGTCCTCGGCCTCGGGCTCCTCCTCTCCGCGGCCAACGCGAAGAACGCCCCCTTGACCATCGCCGCCGGCGCCTCGATCAGCTCAGCCGGAATCTCGGTGCCGCAACAGATCGGGTCCCTCGCGATCTTCGTGGTCATCGCCTCGCTCGGAGTCCTCGCGCCGCTGGCCGTCTACCTCTGCATGGGAGAACGGGCCAAGAGCATCCTCACCGGCTGGCGGAACTGGGCCGCGCAGCACAACACCGCGGTCATGGCCGCTCTCTTCCTCGTGCTCGGACTCAAACTGTGCGGCGACGGGATCAGCGTGATCGCATCCTGAGAACTCCGCCGACGGGCAGCCGCAAGGAGGCCCCTGCAAACGCGGGGGCGCCGGCGTTCAGCCCTGCTTGGGGGCCGTGATGGGCACCAGCCGCAGCCTGAAGGAGTGACCGGCTGGGTCGGCGTACCCGCGTTCCTCGTACGGCCCCGCCGGGTCCTTCGTCTCGATCGGCCGGCCTCCGAGTCCCACCACACGCCGCTCGGCTTCGTCCATGTCCTCGACGAAGAAGACCAGATGTGCCTGTAGGGAGTTCTCCGGGCGAGGCCAGCTGGGCGAGGTGGCGTTCAGATCACGGCGGAAAGCCAGCCGTATCCCGTCGGCGCCCCGGATCTCCACGAGGTTGGCCGAGGCGTCCGTCTGCTCGCCCTCCAGCAACTGCTGGTAGAAAGCGGAGAGTTTCTCGGGCTCGGCGCAGTCAAGGACCACGACGCCTGCCTTCACCAGTGTCATGCTTCCTCCCGGGAGATGGCTTGCTTCTGCGGATAACCCCAACCGCCGGATTCAGTCCGCGGGCGGCGGCGTATCCGTGTGCTCATGACGTGTGCCGGGCCGTACGGGGGCGCGGTGGTCCCGGGAAGCGGTGCGAGGAGCCCCCTGGCCGACGTCCTCGACCAGGGGGCCTTTCAGGTGCAGATGCCTCCCGGGGCCGGGCGAACGGTCCGGCCGTGGGAGAGTGCCTGCTCCTCGGTGGGTCAGCCCACCGCGTTCGCCCTCTCGGCCGCGCTCAGCTCCGAGATGGGGCGGGCCGCGTTGGCGTAGTGCTCCGGGTTCGCGTGGGCGGCGCGGTGTGCCTGGGCCGCAGTCGGGGAGGCGGCCTGGTGGGTCGGTGTGGCGGCGGCGGCCTGGTGGACCGCATTCGCAGCGGCCTGGTGGGTCGGAGTCGCGGCGGTGGCGATGCCGCCCGTGCCCACGGCGGCCAGCAGGGTTCCGGCGGCGATGCTGTACATCCTGCGACGGTTCTGCGTGATCTTACGGTGCTTGGACATCGGTCTTCCCTTGTCTCGAATCACGGGCTGCCGCCTCTGCGCGGGAGCCCTGCGTGAGAGGGATACGGAGGAAGCCGCGGGCAGGTTGCACGGCATGGCGGGAAAATCTTCCTGCCACGTCGTGCAACCCCGAAAGCCCGTTCCCCGTATGTATGACCAGAGGAGCGGTGGGAAGGCGAGCGGCGGCAGGCGGAGGGTTCGGCAAGCGTGAGGGAAGCGATACGGGAGCGGGAGTTCCGCGAATTCGCCGAGGCCCGGCAGGCGCAGTTGAGGCGCAGCGCGTACCTGCTGTGCGGGGACTGGCACCAGGCGCAGGACCTGACCCAGACCGCATTGATGAAGCTCTACGCGGCCTGGGGGCGGGTCAGACGCGACGGCAACGTCGACGCTTACGCACGCACCATCCTCACCCGCACCTTCATCGACCAGCGACGCAAGGGAAACTGGCGGGAGGAGCCGGTGAGTGAGCCACCCGAGCTGCCCTCCACCGTGTCGGCCACACCGGAGTTGCGCCTGATGATGCAAGAGGCCCTGATGGAGCTGCCGCCCCGCTACCGAGCCGTGCTCGTCCTGCGGTTCTGGGAGGACTGGACGGTCGAGCAGACCGCGCACGCCTTGCAGGTGACGCCGGGAACGGTCAAGAGCCAAAGCGCCCGTGGGCTCGCCCGGCTGCGTGAGATCGTCGAGGCACTGGCCACGGAACGAGCCGGGAGGTGATGCCGGACATGGAAGAACACGACAGCGCGGCCCTGCACGCCGCGTTCCAGGTGGTCCTCAGTGCGCAGCCGGACCACGTGCTGCCCAGTGTCACCGACGCGGCCGTCGCCGGCGGCCGCCGCATCCGGCGCCGCCGCGCGGCGCTCTCCGCGGCCGCGGCGCTCGCTGCAACGGCCTGCGTGGCCACCGCGGCCGTCAGCCTGTCCGGGGCGGGGGCCGAACACACCCCGCTGCCTCTCGCGCCTCTGGCCCCGGCCAGTGCCACCCACCCGCCCACACCCGCACCGAAAGACTCCACAACTCCCTCCGGCTACCAGACAGCGGCGAACGCCGTACCCCACCACACCTCCCCGCCCGACCAGCACGGGAGGGCGACCGCTCCTGGCACGCGAGCGGCCAGCCGACCCCACGCAGGCAGCAGCACACCGCCGTAACACCACCGATCCATTTCGTCGCGAGGGGAGGCCCGGCTTCGTCGTCGTGGGCCGGAGGCCGCGCGGGACCGCGGCCCGAAGCAGGGTGGCGGCGTCCGGTCGGTGCCGCTCGGTGGTTCGCCGACCGGATTCCCGGTGAGCCCGCTCATGGTCGACGCCCCGCACCCGCACCGCGAGCGGCGGCCGAGTCGCGAGGATGCGGGCTCTCGTCCACACCCGGTGGTTGTCGGCCGCCTTGAAGCGTCTGCAGCCGGAGGGCGACGTCGTGGCGCGGTCCAGACCGGCACGTCCGGCGGACGTCGGGAGGACGTCGCGCGTCTCACTGGCGGGGGAGCGGAACCACGACGGCGTCCCGGGCCGCGCGGCCGGCTCTCAGGTCACTGAGGTTGTCCTGAACGTCTGGGCCACCGCCGCCGGTTCGCCGGGGAAGGCGAACGCGCAGTGCGGGGAGATCACCAGACCCGGCGTCCGCCACCGGGGGTCGTCCTCGGGGAGCGGTTCGGTGTGGTGGACGTCCAGGAACGCTCCGCGCAACGCTCCTGTCCCCAGCGCCTCGTGCAGGGCTTCGTCGTCCACGGTGACGGCTCGGCCGACGTCGACCAGTACCGCACCGGGCGGCAGTGCCGCGAGCACCGCGGCGTCGACGAGATGCCGTGTTCCCCCGGTGGCCGGAAGGCAGCACACCACGTGGTCGGCGTCGGCGGCGGCTTCGGCCAGACGATCCGCGCCCACGGTACGGTCTGCCCCCGGTACCCGCACCTGCCCCGCACGGGTGACGGCGATGGATCGCGCGCCCAGGGCGCCGAGCCTGCGGATCACGGCCCGGCCGATCCGGCCGGCGCCCACGACCAGGACGGTCGATCCGCTCAGCATGGTGGCGGAGGATGTGTCGAGCCGCCGCCGCAGCACCCGCGGACGAGCCGGCGGGCGGAACCGAGGCCGGGCACGGCGGCCTGGTGGCTGGCCCGGGAGAGTGAGCCCGCGCGGCAGCGACGTCGCAGATCGCTGACTCTGGAGGCCATCCTCGACGCCGCCATGACCCTGCTCGACACGCATGGGGCGGCCGCACTGACGACGCGCAACATCGCGGAGGCGCTCGGCTGCACGCAGGCGTCCCTCTACCGCCACGTGCGCAACCGCGAGGAACTGGTGACCCTGTTGATCGACCGGGCGATCAGCGTGGCGAGCGCGGCGCCGCCCGACGGCGCGGACTGGGCCGAGAAGGCGGCCTGGTCCTCACGCCGGTTCCGCGCGCACCTGCTGCGGCACCCTGGCGTGGCCTCACTCCTTCGCGGGACCGAGCGGCTCGGTCCCAACTCGCCGGCCGGGATGCAGTACTCCCTCGACCTGTTCATCACGGCCGGCCTCAGCCCCCGGCTCGCATCTGCCGCCGCATCGTCGCTGGCCACCTTCGTCCTCGGCTCGGTGCACCTCAACCTCGGCCTGGACACGTCCGACCCCGATGAGACCAGTCACCGACGCCTGCTGTTCCGCTCCCGGGACGCGGTGGCCTTCCCTCTCCTCGTCCAGCACGCCGACACCCTCGCGGAGGTCAGCAGCGACGAGGAGTTCGAAGTCGGCCTCAACGCATTGCTGACCGGGTTCCGCGTCCTGATCCAGACCATGGACACCACACGGGACCAGGGGCTGCCCGGTGTGAAGCGCTCCGGGCCTGATGGAGGCCCGATCCCCTGAGGGAATCGAGTCATGGCCGCAGAGCCGCCGTCGCCGAAGTGCTGGTCTCTCCGGCCGCAGGATCGAAGCCGCCGAACCTTGGACCACCTTCCACACCCACTACGCCACCGACGCACCACTACTGCCGGCCCGGCATTCGCGGCTGCGCCCACGAGAAGGGCGGCGTCGAGGGCCAGATCGGCTGATCCCGGCGCAACCACCTCGTTCCTGCCCCTGTGAGGTGGCCCCCCTGCTGGCCGCGGCTCGCCTACTGACGGGCGTGACCTGCCCCGCCGCCGACCTGCTCGGCACCTCCCGCGTTCGCGCAGTTGCCCGCCCGGCTCCACGCCGACCGCCGCGTCGGCACGCAGGGCCGGGCGTTCGAGCTGGGCCGGGCGTGCGTCCTGGAGGACGCTCAGTGCACCTGCAGCATCCTGCACGACGCCGTGCGGGCTCGCGACTACGGGCAGAGATGTGCGTCCGTCAGGCGTCCGGCAGCTCACTCGGACCGCCTGTGACAGAGCATCTGTCCCCGGTCGTGCGAATCCTTGGTGTGCGGCCTACGCTCCAGCGGCCCACGCTCCAGCGCCCCGCGCTCGCGCTCTCCGCCCCGTTCATCTCACGGAGCCACTGGTATTCGGTCGGTGGGGCTGTCGCCCGGTCGCCGGGCCCGAGGGATCCGAGGGCCTGGCTCGGAGTGCACGTCGGAAGGGGGGTTGGTCTCCGAGGCGGGCGGCCGGATCCGCCTGGGGAAATGAGCGGCAGAGCCCCAGGCCCCCTTGGTACGGTGCACCGATGTCAGAGATCAAGAAGTTTCAAGTCACCTTTGACTGCGCGGAACCTGAGCGCGTCGCTCGTTTCTGGTGCGAGGTCTTGGGGTATGTCGTGCCGGCGCCCCCGGAAGGGTTCGCCACCTGGGACGATTTCAACCGCACCCTGCCGCCTGAGGAGCGGGGTTCATGGTTCGCCTGCAGTGATCCCTCGGGTGTGGGCCCGCGCCTGTACTTCCAGCGCGTTCCCGAAGGCAAGAGCGCCAAGAACCGGGTGCATCTCGACGTCCGGGTCGGCACCGGGCTCGTGGGGGACGAGCGCCTCGCCACGCTCGAAGCCGAGTGCGCACGACTGGTCGCGCTCGGTGCCACCCACGTGCAAACGCTGTATGCCGATGACGAAAACGAGTCGTGCATCCCGATGCTGGACATCGAGGGCAACGAGTTCTGTATCGACTGAGCATTCTCCGAGCCCGGGGGGCGGGGAGCCGCCCCCCTGGGACGTCTGTGTGGGACGGTGGGGGGGGCAGGTCAGGCGTGGAGGTGCCCGGGGTAGCCCATGTCCTCGATGTCGCGGAGCAGCGCTCTACCTGCGGACTGCCGAGATCAGTCCGCCGGGCCGCTCCTCGTGCTGCGGCGGGGTGCTGATCGGGCGGCCGTAGGCGGCGGCGCGCTCGCGCAGGGTGTGGCTGTCGGCCTCCCAGCCGTGCCCCGCCAGCCAGCCCACCGGGTCGTCGGGCATCTCCGACACCCACATGGACGCCGCCGATCCCGGCACGGCGTCCGCCCCGAAGCGCTCGATCACACCACGCGAGCCCAACGTCAGCCCCATCCGGCTGCCTGCCGCCGACCGCGCGCCGATCCGGGCCAGCAGCAGCTCCACCGCGTCCTCGGGCAGATAGATCAGCAGTCCTTCGGCGATCCACACGGTCGGCAGCGCCGGGTCGTGCCCCGCGGCGGCCAGCGCGCCTGGCCAGTCCTCACGCAGATCCACCGCGACGGTGATCCGCTCGCAGCGTGCGACGGCCCGCTCCTGGCGCAGCACCGAAGCCTTGAAGTCCAGGGGCGCGGCGGTGTCGACCTCGAACAGCCGGGTGCTCTCCGGCCAGTCCATCCGGAAGGCCCGGCTGTCCATGCCGGCGCCGAGCAGCACGACCTGCCGGACCCCGGCCGCGGAGGCCTCCTGCAACAGGTCGTCGAGGAACTTCGTCCTGATGACGATGGACAACGCCACGCCCAGCCGACGGCGTCGCGCGGCCTCGTCACCGGGCGGCGGCGAGGAGGGCCACAGGCCGCCCGCGGTGGCGAAGGCCTGCGCCAGTGGGTCGCGGAACAGTGCGTCCTCCCGCTCGGTCTCCAGCGCCCGCACCCTGGCCACCCCCACCGCCGTGGCCCACACTCCCGACGGCTGCACCCGCTCCTGCTCATCAGTCACCGCGCCAGCCTAGATGATCGATTCCAAGGGCCTGATGAGTGGAGCCAGGTTCGTGCGCGGCCGGCGGTCATGCGCGCACTGACCGCCTACGACCGCTGAACCCCTTGGATGCGGCGTGACGGCCGTCGGTGGTCAGGCAGCGCGACCGCGTCCGCCTCGAACTGCGGCGGACGGTTCTTCATGACCGCGGATGTCACGGATGTCTGCTCTCTCAGGTGTTCAGGATCCAGTGTCTCGTGCGTCCAAGTTCAGAGGTCGAGGTCAAGCCCCTTCAACGACTCGTCCAGACTTGCGCACGCCCACTACAGGGTGCGGTGTGAGACGGTGCAGACCCCCGTACGGATGGGGGCCGGCCATACCGTCGGTCAGCCCGTTGCCCGGATGGTGCGGCAGGTTTCGGTCAACGAGCCTGAATGCATACGGATCCACCGAGTCAGAGGGAACCCTTTGTGTTCAGCTTCAGGCCGCCGCGCCGCCGGACCGCCCGCACCGCTGCCGTCGGCGCTCTCGCCGCCGCGGCCTGCGTCACTGTCATGGCCGGCAGCGCCGGAGCCATCGTCAACGGGTCCGACTCCACCTGGAGTTACTGACTTCGGCTCGTCAGAGTGGATCTTGGCGAAGTCCCTGATGCAGGCGTGTGCGGCGATCTCGTGACCCGCCTCGTGCACGGCCATGACGGTCTCGGGGTGCCGCTCGGCCACCAGTCCGTTGACGCCGACGGTGGCGGGCAGGTCACCGAGGACGTCGAGCAGTCGCCAGATGCCAGTGGTGACGCCGTAGTCCGCCCAGGAGGTGCTGTGCGTCGATGCCGGACAGCGGCCACGCCGCCGCCATGGGTGCGTACGCGGGCCAGTGCCCTGGTGGCCACACCTCCAACGCGACGGTGACCAGCGCTACGACCTTCCGCCCGCCCGGCCATTCGGTCTCTGCCCTCATTCGGTCCCCCTGCTCGGTGGCTTTGTCCGGGGACGCTAGTGAGGCCGTAGGTACCTCCAGGTTTCTGGCAGCGCAGCCGATCGCCGTGCTGACCGAATGGGCTCACGAGCACGGCGCGACCGCGGTGGAATTCCAGGAGTCCGAAACGGACTGAGGACTTGCCGGGAGCCAACACGATGGTCTGATCTCGGACTGGTCCGGGCCGAGGAGGCTGGCGATGCCTTCCGGCGTGCGGAAGCGGGCTGTGGAGGTGGGGACAGCGACACCGTGGGCTTCCAGGAGCGGCACCACTTTCCACGCCGGCTCAGCGGGGCTGTGGCCGCTACAGGGTGGCTGGTGGGCCGCATTTCCCTGCCCGTGTGCTTCGCGCTTGCCGCAGCCGCGGCGGCGCTGTGCGCTGCAACTGTCCTGCACCGGCCTCATCGTCCCCGCGAAAGGGCGTCCGAGCCTGGAAGCGATACGGGTGTGCCGCCGACGCGCTGAAGCCGACGCGCTGAAGCGAGACCCGAACCGCAGGGCCGGCACTCCAAGGGAACGACTCGCGCAGGAAGTCTTCGGCAGCTGTGCGACCACACCGGCAGCGGCTCGCAGGCAGCCGTAACTCACCAGCAGCGCGGCAGGAGTTGCCCTTGAGAAGTCGGACTAGCGGCTGGCCTGCGGCGGGAGGGAGAATGCCGGAGCCGGGGGAGGGGCGAGTTCCGGCGGTGAGGGTGGAGCCGTCCAACGCCAAGACGAGGAGGCCGCGGGTGCTGACTGCGCTGGGACTGGCAGACGAGGAGGACGTGGTCTACCGCGTCCTCGTCGCACATCCGGGAGTGCGGGCCGCCGAACTCACACGGACACTGGCTGCCCTGCCCGCCGGCGCGACCCGGGTCGTCACCTGGTCGGAGCACGGGGTGACCGCGGTGCTGCACCGGCTGGTCAGCACCGGCCTGGCCCTCGCTGACACCGACTTCGGCGAGGAGCCCCGCTACCGGGCCACTCCACCGGCCCTCGCCCTGGAGCCGCTGCTCTCCGCCCGGCGTGACGGCCTGCGGCAGGCGGAGAGACTCATAGCCTGGCTCACCGAGCAGTACCAGGAGGCCCAGAGCAGCCAACCGGGGGCGCCCGTGGAGGTGGTCTCCGGACGGGAAGCGGTGCGCCACCGGTTCCTGCAATTGCAGCTCGCGGCGCACCGGGAGGTTCTTGGCCTGATGATGCCGGTCAGCCGGCGACAGAACGCCGTGGTACCGGTGGAGGAGAACGACGCCGAAGCCGAGGCCATGCGGCGCGGCGTGCGTTATCGGGTGGTCCTGGAACGGGGCTGGCTCGACGAGCCCGGGATCGGGGGCCTTGTGGAGGAGTCACTGCGCGCCGGGCAGGAACTCACCGTGGTGGACTCCGTGCCCGTGCAACTGGCCATCGCGGACGGCAAGATCGCCATGGTCCGGCTCTCGCCCATGCCGGGCAGCCGCGATCCCGGCGCGTTGATCATTCATGAAACCGGACTACTGGAAGCCCTGGTGGCGCTCTTTCACGCCTACCGGGAGCGCGGCTGGCGGCTTGTCGGCCCCGAGCAGACAGGGCCTGCCCCGGGTCCGGAGGCCGGCCCGGACGAGGTGGACCTGTCGATCCTGGGGCTGCTGCACGTGGGTCTGACGGACGTCAGCATCGCCCGGCAGCTCGGCCTCGGTCATCGCACGGTGCAGCGCAGGCTCAGTCGGCTGATGCAGCTGGCTGACGCGCGGACGCGCTTCCAGCTGGGCTGCCAGGCGGTGCGGGCGGGCTGGCTGCGCGGCAATGACGGAATGTCCGCACCGGCGCCGAACCAGGTGGTGGAGAACGCCGGCCCACCGGAGCCGGCTGAGCCGCGTACCTGACGGCCCCGGAGTGGGGTCAGCGGGCCCTCTCAACCCCGTACCGAGACGCAGACGTTCCTTGCGGACGAGCCCCCGCATCCACGAACACCTCGTCGAGCGGCCCTGAAGTGAATCCGCCGTCACTCTCCCCATGAAATGTGACGGAAACGCCCCAACCAGTTCGAGTCCGGCGTGACATGGGGCGTATCTACGCCAAGGCGCATTCACGCCTGTGGTGATCCCTTGTCCGCGGAACGCTTGATACCGAACCATCGAGCCACCGAACGCGCAGGACCACGGACTCTGCGTATCGGTGCCAATCCACGTACCCGTGTGAGATGGGGAGAGTTCCCGTGTTCCCGACAAGAACAAGACGGCTCCACCGATCCGTTGCCGCTGCGGTGGTGGTTGCGGCCGCGGTATCAGTGCTGCCCAGCGCGTCGGCCTGGGCCGAGGACGAGGTGTCTCTGCCCGCGAACGTCACCGCCGGCCAGGTCCCGGTCGCACCGGTCATGACCGAGGGCCTGGACCACGCCGCCCGAGAGGGGACTCCCGCCGAGGCAGCCCGTGCGCACCTCAAGGCCCATCAGGACAAGTACAGGGTCCGGGTCTCCGACCTGCAGACCCTGAAGACGACCAAGACCGGCAGACAGTCCGCGGTCCGCTTCCAGCAGAAGCACAACGGGGTGCCGGTCCTCGGCGCCGAGTACGCGGTGCAGACAGAGCCGGCCGAGGGCGGCCAGAAGGTCACCTCCGCCACGGGCACCCTGTACACGGATCTCACCGTCTCCACCACCCCGAGGGTCACCGAGGCAACCGCCAAGCAGCGGATGTTCTCCCTGGACTCGCACCTGGGCACCGTCAAGGGTGCCCAGACTGCCGAGCACGGTCTCGTCGTGCTTCCGAACTCCCACGGCGGCACATTGACCTGGCACTTCACCGTGACCGGTGCCCGGGGTGACGGCAGTCCGGTGCGCCAGGAGGTGTACGTCGACGCGAGCGTCGGCGGCATCGCCCTGTCGTACGACAACATCGACGCGGCCGACTCTGCGCCCGTGACGGGGACGGGCGTGCGCGTGGACGGCTCTGAGGAGCAGCTGAACGTCAATCATGAGGCGGACGGTTCGTACACCCTGGTCGACTCCACCCGCGACATGTACGCGCGGACCGGTGGCCAGATACGCACCTACGACGCGCAGCGCAAGAACTACACGCTCGTGGCGGGTGGTCCGGTCACCGACGACATACCTCTGGTGAAGTCCGCCACCGACCGCTTCGACGGCGCGAACACCACCTCCGGCGCGGTCGACGCCCACATCAATGCCGCCAAGGTCTACGAGTACCTCAAGGACCAGCTCGGTCGTGACGGCGTCGACGGCAAGGGCGGCAGCATCTACTCCGTCGTCAACGTCGCCAGCAACGGCAAGGACTACGCCAACGCCTTCTGGGACGGCTCCAAGATGGTGTACGGCCACATGAACGGCGTGCCGCTGTCGGTGGGCCTGGACGTGGTCGGCCACGAGATGACGCACGGCGTCACCGAGCACGCCGCCGGACTCGTCTACCTCAACCAGTCGGGCGCCCTCAACGAGGCGATCTCCGACTACTTCGGCAACGCCATGGAGACCGCCGACAAGGGCATCGCCATGAGCGACCCCACCTCCGGCCTCGTCGGCGAGTACCTCTGCAACGGCACCAAGCCGCTCAGGGACTGCGCCCTGCGCGACCTGAACGACGGCCGCAACGCGCAGAAGGACTACCTGCCCATCACGCTCGACATCGACAACGGCGGAGTGCACTCCAACTCCACCATCGTCGGCGGCGCGCTGTGGGACCTCCGCAAGAGCATCGACACCAGGCTCGCGGACCAGATCATCTACCGGGCCGCGGAGAACTACCTCACTCCGCTGTCCGGCTTCACCGACATGCGCAACGCGGTGACCCTCGCGGCGAAGTCCATGAAGGTCTCCACCGCCGACCTCGCCGCGATCGACAAGGCCTTCGACGCTCACGGCATCGAGCAGGGATGGGAGCACAAGGGCGGCACGCACGACGCCACCACCCTCGCCGGCAACATCCTGCCCGCCTACGAGGTCTCCGGCGGCGTCGACGAGCAGGCCGCCCAGATCAACGGCGACGTCTACGCCATCCCCCACGGCGATGCCATCGCCTGGGACCAGGGCAGCGCCGCCTTCGGCATCACCGTGGGCCGCTTCTCCAAGCACCCGCGGCACGAGTTGGCCCAGAAGGACGCCTACCTGCTCGACCCGTCCCTCGACAACGACCGCATCGCCTTCACCCGGATCTCCGCCGACGGCGTCGGCATCTACCAGGCCGGAAGCAAGGGCCAGGGCGAGATCAAGAAGCTGGTCGACGAGCCGGGCGTGGACGAGACCGAGCCGGTCACCGAGAACGGCGCCCTCGCCTACATCCGTACCGCCCCCGACGGCGAGCAGGACGTCATGCTCCGCAAGGCGGACGGCACCACGGTCGATGTGACGCCCGAGCCCGGCACCAAGGCCTCCCACCTCGCCATGAAGAACGGCACGATCGCCTGGGCCGGCGGCGACGGCACGTACCTCTACGTCCACGACATCGCCACCGGCAGGACGCAGAACAAGCGCATCCCCGGCTTCCTGTTCAACTACATCTCGGACATCCAGCTCACCTCGGACCGCGTCTTCTACCGCATCACGGGCGGCTTCCTGCTCCCGTCCACCACCATCGGCTCGACGCCGGTCGACGACGTGACCCAGATGGCGAATCTGCGCTTCCCCTCAAGCCTCTACGCCGCCCAGTTCTCCGTGAACGACAACTACCTGGCGTACTCGACATACGACCTCTGGGGCGCCCTGGGCGCCTGGAGCGGCCCCACCAAGGTGCAGGTCGCCCACACCTCCGACGTGCTGGCCGGCCTGAACGGATTCAGCCGCGTCTCCTGCTCCTCCGGCTCGCAGCTGGCTCCGTCCCTCGGTGACGGCCGGCGCGTCGTGTGGCTGGACACCACCGCCGCCACGACGGACGTCGTGACCCGCTCGACGTTCGCGGGCACCTGCGAGTAAGCCGCGGCGGCACCGAACCCGAGAGCGATACGGCGCCGAGGGCGGCCACCGTCGAACGGTGGCCGCCCGCGCCTGACCAAGTGCCGCGGCGGCCCCCGCGATGAGGCGGCGGGCCATCCGGCCGGGCGGGTCATGACTTGGGAGCGGGCGGGCAGGTGCCGTAGTCGCCCGCCAAGCGGCGGTGAGCGGGAGGTGAGCGCCCCGGGAGAATTGTCCCTGCAGACCGGCGTCCAAGTACGTGACACGTCCGCCGACGGAAGCCGACCTCACGGCATGCGAAGTGAGTTCGGTCGTCCGTACCACGGCAAGGTTTTCTTGCACGAACATCGAAAGGTCGGCGCGGAAACCATCCGAGTGCCGACCAGCGACGCCCTCCTCCTCCGCGGCGCACGACGGGGCCGACCGTCATCGCCCTGAGCGCCTCGATCCCGCCCAACGCCTGACCGGGCCCGTGCGGCGGCAGCGAGAGGCCACGGGGCTGGGGTGCCGGCGGCCTGAGCAGACGCCGACCAGCTCACCGGCTGTACCTACGACAGCGTCCTCGGTACGACAGCGTCTTCGGTTCCGCCGCGACGAGCACGGAGATCGCCATGTATCGTTCCCCCGCCGAACCGAAGCCCGGGCTGACGCCGGCGTCGGCGGCCAGGTCCACCGGCGACGGCCCGCGCGGCTGCCACCTGGGGCCCCTCGCCGCTCGCGGGCACCGCGACAAGGCGGCCCTCCTGCCTCCAGTCCGGTGTCAAGGCCGGTGCGACGCTCCTGGCCGACGACCGTAGGGGGGCGACTTCGACGCCGAGGGCGACGGCTTCTTCCTGGCCCCGACACTCTTCGACCAAGTCGACCCGGGGCCGCCGGTCCACACCGACGAGATCTTCGGTCCGGTGATGTCCGTCGTCCGTGTGGCGTCCTACGAGGAAGGGCTGGCGCTCATCAACGCCAACTTCTACGGCAACGGTACGGCGATCCACACCAAGGCGAGGGCGCGGCCCGCCGCTTCGAGAACGAGGTCGAGGTCGCATCGACGTGCCCGTCCCCGTGCCCGCCGCGTACTTCTCCTTCGGCGGCTGGATGAACTCCGCTGATCCGTGCTGGCGCACGCCTGGAACGAGGTCAGCTCGTCGAACGTTCGGGGGAGCCGGCCGCCTGAGCAATCTCGAAGGTGGAGCCGGGAGAGGCGTAGTCGATGGGCCCGTCGAAACAGGCCGCGGCTCGAGCCACCGCTTGCTGCGGCGTGAGGAAGCGGCCGACATGGGTGACGATCAACCGACCGGCCCCGGCCGCGCTGGCGGTCGCCCCAGCTTCCTCAGGAGTGTGATGCACCCGGTCGCCCTCAGTGGGAAGCTGCGCACTCTCGGCTTCACACAGCAGCGCGTCGCATCCGTCGGCCAACTGGGTCAGGCCGGCGCACGGTGCAGTGTCCGCTGAGCAGACCAACGACCGGCCCGACGCCTCGACGCGCAGTGCGAAGGCCGGGATGCCGTGCGCCACCGACCGGCTGAACAGCCGGAGCGAGCCGACGTCCGCATGGTGCCCGTCATACAACTCGGTGACCGCGAAGGCGGATTCGACCGGGCTGCGCGTCGACGTGTTGGTGAGAAAGCCCGCCAATCGGTCGGCGACACCCGGCGGACCGAACAAAAGGATCGGCGCGGTGAGACGGACGTCCGAATACAAGGCGCCGTAGTACGCGGTGAGCAGATCCGCACTGTGATCGGCGTGCAGATGCGAGATCCAGATCGCGTCCAGTTCGTCCAACCGGGCGTGACGCTGCAGCGGACCCAGCGTCCCGCTGCCCGCATCCACCCACACATGCGTGCCTCCGCTGGAGACCAGGTAACCGGAACACGGGTTGTCCACGCTCGGATACGGCGTCGCGCAACCTAGGCCCGTGAGGCGAAGATCATCGGCCATCCGGAGAGCCTAGTGCTTCAGTCTGGTTTCGCGGTTTTGCGGCGGTCCTGGCTGGGAACGGGGGCCCGGCCCGGCCTGGGCCGATGCAGCGGCCTTTGGGCTATGCCCGCTGGGACGCCGACGCAGTCCGTGGTGCCCCGCGGGCCTACGTCGTTGAACACCTCGGCACCGGCGACGGCGTACTGGTCGTGGCCCTGTGCCGAGACCGCGACTGTGCCGAGAAGAATGCGGGCGGGCGAACGTGGGCCCGCCGCGAGTACCGCAAGGCCGGCAGGCTGCTGCCGGGCGACGGCGCCTGGGTAGGCCGCCGCCCCGCTGTCAGACCGTGAGCTTCACGGCCTCGAGCCAGACACCGTTGTCCAAGGTGCCCGCGAAGACGATGGCCGGGCGCTGGTCACCGCACGTCTGAGCGCCCCAGGCCCGACTCCAGACACTGGAGGTCTGGCAGATCCGGCCGTCGCCGACGTTGATCGCGAAGCCCGACATGTTCGGGGCGTCCTTGGCGGCGCGGCCGATGTAGTTGTCCTTGCCGTCCGCGACGATGGCCGTCCACTTCTCGTAGTGGCCCTTGCCGTTGGTCGACTGGGGGTCGTTGACGAAGGCGTTGGCAGCCGAGCCGGCCACTCCCGTCGTGGAGACGTTCAGTGCCTTGATCTTGGCGTCGCTGCCCGTCCGGCCGGTCATCGTGCCGTCGCACACCGGCTTCTGCCAGCCCTCTCCGGCGACGAAGGCGCGATAGCAGATGTGCCGGCCGCCCGGGTCGTTCTTGCCCAGGCGCCGCACGGCCGTGGCGGCGGTGTCCGCCGGGGGCTTGGCGGTCACGGTGGCCGCAGGGGCCCCTCCACCCCCGCCGTCCCCGCCCTTCGGGTCTGCGTCGGCTCCGTCCTTCGCTTCCTGCGGCGGCATGGAGGGCGTCTCGGGCGCTGAGCTGAGAGGCGGCGGTTGCGGTGCCGGCGCCGAGGGGGCGGGCGCGAGGGTGCTGCCGGCCTCGGCGACCTTCTCGTTGGCGCCGGTGCCGAACCTGGGCTGATAGGCGATCCAGAGCATCACGAAGGTGATACCGAGGGCCACCAGCACGCCGAAGAACGTGGCGAGCCAGCGGGGCAGGAACCCGCGCTGGAGGTAAGTGCCCTCGACAGGGACGGCGTTGGCGCCGGACCGCTGCACGGCCAGCGTGTACGGCCGCTGCTCCTTCGCCCCGAACCAGATGATCTTCCGCGGCCTGAGAGTGGCCTTCACGAACGCGGCACGGCCCGGCTCGATCTGCACATTGCTCGGATGGATGTCATACGACAACTGGTCACCGTTGTCGCTGCCACTGACCGACGCGGTGACCTTCGTGTTGCCGAGATTGTCCACCGCCAGACGCGGACGGCCCCGGAAACGCCCCTTCACCGTCGGCGGCACCAGCTCCGCCCGCACCTCCGTAAACGGCGTGATCGTCAGGTTGCCCTCAGGGACGGTGACCGCCTCCGGATGCTCCGTCGGCGTGATCCGCACCGCGTACGGGTTCGGACCCGCCGTGGCGTCCGGAGTACGCGGCGGCGCGAACGTCAGCTCCACCGTCCCCGTCGTACCGGGGAACAACCGCAACGTCTGCGGCTCCACCGTCGTCCAGGGCGCGATGTCACCGACCGGCTCGAAGCGATATTCGTCGACGACGTCACCGGTGTTGCGCAACCGCAGCCGCACACGCGTACTTTCACCGGGGTCCACGGTCGCCGACGCCGGCTCCAGGGAAGTCCAAAGGCTCACCGGTCGACGCTATGCGGGCCCCCTTCGCCCGTCACGAGTCGCCGGGGCACGACCGCTGCCCGAAGGGGAGGAAACGCAACACCCTCCCGGGCCCGGGGGGAAGCCTTCGGATCCGTCCGGGCCGTACGAGCACGTCGCAGTTCGCGTTCCTGACTGGGTCGCGGGTCGTGTTCCTACTGATCCGTCGCCGACAGCGGCGGGTGGTTGTCGCCCGGTCACCACACCGGGCTCGTCCTGGGAGACGATCCGCCCGCCTGCAGCTGCCTGAACGTCGTGTCGTCCACCTTCGGTGACCGGGATGCGACCGGGATGCCCATGGCCTGCTGGCGGAGCTGGCTGTCGTACTGCACCCGGCACCGTCGGCACTCCGCGCTCGGCTACCTCACACCGGCCGAGTCCGAACAGCAATCGACGACATCACATGCGCTGTCACGCGTCGTATGGAACCCCGTGTCCATTCCCGGGGATCAGCCTCAGTCCCCGGCCTGCTCCAGCGGGCAGACACCGTCTGTGCCGACAAGGCGCAGGACGCCTGGTGGCGTGTGAGGCCGGCCTACGACAGCGGCAGCGAGTTCGGCGAGAGGAAGAGTGATCACGACACCGCCGTGTTCGCGGTGGAATCGATCCGCACTGGTGGTGCGGCACCGCACCCTGCTGAAGATCAGGACGTTGCTCAAGTCGCACGACATCGTCATCCCGCCGGCGGCCACTCCGCCCTCCGCCCTCGCAGCCCTCCAGGCTCGGGTTCGGGCCCTGAGCGGCGACTGCAACAGCGGGATCAAGACAATGTGTTGATGATCTACAAGCCTTTGGACTGCGACCGTTCCGAAATCCGGCGATCTCCTGGAGGGTGTGCAGGATGAACCGAGCCCAAAGTGTGCAACCTAGTTGTACAGATAGGTTACACACATCGAGTAGAGTGGGGCGATGAGCGATGATGCGCTGGCTGAAGACCTGCGGCAGGCGGTCGGGGAGCTGGTCCGCGCCGTACGGTTCGCGGACACCATGCCCTCCGGAGAGGCTGCCCTCCTCGGCCACCTGGACCGAGGCGGCCCACTCACCACGGCCGACCTTGCCCACCTGCGCGGCGTGACCCACCAGGCGGCCGCCAAATCCGTGAAGGAACTCCTCGGCGATGGCCTGGTGCGCGCCGAACACCACCCGACTGACGGCCGCAAGCTCCTGCTGCACATCACGGACACCGGCCGCCTACGTCTCCAGCGGGAACGCGCACAGCGCGCCGCCTGGCTCAACACCGCCATCCGCGACACGCTGAGCTCTGAGGAGCAGCGACAACTCCGTCGGTGCGTCCCCCTGCTGACCCGCCTGACTACCCGCATCACCGGACAGTGACTGGCAGGTCATCTCATTCGGCTGCCGTCCGCTTCGTCCGGGCCGTCGGGAGCCACAGCCCGCCGGGGGTTCGCGGAGTGGTCGAGGGCTCGCGCGTGATTCAAGCTCCGCCGACTGTATCCGGACGTACTGGGGGCCCGCGGTGAGCGGTCCTGGTCCCGCTGCGCGGTCGACTCCGCTGGGAGGATGGCTTGTGAGAGCCCCGAGGGGCACCGGTTGGGTCGGCGCCCCTCGGTCATTGCTGTGTGAGAGCTAGGTCAGCGCCGCGCGGGTGCTGCCTCTGGTCACTGCTCCCCGGAGCAGGTGCCCAGGACGGTCACCCAGATGTTGCCGTCGCCGGTGCTGCCACTGGCCACCACCGTGGAGTAACAGCCGCGCGGGAGCTTGTAGTCCGCGTTCGCCCGGGCGCCGTCCAGCGAGCTGCTGACCCCGGTGGCGTAGACGTAGTAGGTCGACGAGTCCGCCGTCACCGCTGCCCGGGTTGGCGCGGCACTGGCGGCCGACGCCGGGGCGGCCAGCGCCGCTCCGGCCAACAGGGTCGCCGCGACCGCGGCGAGTGTGGTTGTCGCGAGCTTTCCGTTCACGGAGTCCTCCCGATCAATAACCCTGCGACGCACGGTAGTTACGCCGCACGCAAGGAACCTAGAGAGCAACTTCGCATGGCGCAACAAGAGTTGCACCCTGCGCAACCGCAGGTCATGGCTGGCGCGTATCGCCACGTTGTACTCGGTCAACAGCGCTTCTCGTGCTTCCCTGGCCTGATTGGCTGATGCTTGCAGCTCCGTCAACACCAGGATCAGCAGTGCGGCCATCGTGGCGGAGCTGATGGCCGCTCCGCGGACGCCCGGTCCGGGTCCGCAAGCAGACGGTCGCCAACTGCCACTACCGGCGCGGCCGCATGGTCGAGGAGTGGCTCGTCCGCGACAGCCTGGCCGCCTGTCTCCAGCGCGGCCTCGACCCCGATGAAGCCGCCCGGGCCCCCGATTCCGCGGATACACCGGATCGATGACCGAGGCCGCTCCCGGGGGAGTGCTCGCCGCCGGCGTCAGCGGGCCGCGTCCCAACGAGTTCCGCCCGGAGTGCGAGATGGTGCTGCGGTTCATGGACGAGGCGTGGACCCGCCGGCGCCTGCACAAGGCCGGCGACTTCATGGGGCGCGACCTGTTCCTGCACACGATCGGCGACCGCACCGTCATCCGCCCCGACCGCTGTCAGAGCGATCTGCCGGCCATGGTCGGCCCGTTCCCCGACGCCCGGTTCGACATCCTCGACCTCCAGACCACCCACGCGGAGCGCTACGAAGGCCTGCGCATCGCCGTCCTGTGGGCGAAGCGCGGCACCTACCGCGGCGCGCCCGTCTTCGGCTGGCTGACCGGCGCCCCCGTCACGCTGCTCGGCGTGTCCAGTTCCTCGTGCAGGGCGGCCGCATCGTGCGCGGGGTCCGCGTCTACGACGAGATCGCACTGCGCGCGCAGATCCACAGCACCCGCGGTGACGGTCCTGCGGCCGAGGGCAGCATGTACTGAGCGGGCCGCTCGGGCAGCCGTAGCGCTCTCGTGCGGGGCCCCGGTCCCGCACCGCGCAGTCGCGTCCCCTGTCCTCCATCGCGTCCTGTGTCCCGTACCCTCCATCGCGCCGGCCGGATCCCGGTCCGGCAGGTCCGGACAACCCACGGAGAGGAACCCCTTGAAGAACGCGTACGACGTGATCGTCGTGGGCCTCGGCGGCATGGGCAGCGCCGCGGCCCGCCACCTCGCGAGACGGGGCAGGCGGGTGCTCGGTCTCGAGCGGTTCGGGGCCGCCCACGCCCACGGCTCCAGCCACGGCGGCTCCCGCATCTACCGGCAGGCCTACGCGGAAGACCCGGCCTACGTGCCGCTGCTGCTGCGGGCCCGGGAGCTGTGGGACGAGGCGGCGGCCGACTCCGGACAGGAGTTGTTCACCCGGACCGGCGGTCTGATGATCGGACGTCCGGACGCCGAACCGGTGGCCGGGACGCTGCGCAGCGCACGCGAGTGGGGGCTGCAGCACGAGGTGCTGGACGCCGCCGAGATCCGGCGGCGCTTCCCCACGTTCACACCGTCCGAGGCGGAAGTCGCGGTCCACGAGGACGCGGCAGGCGTGGTCCGGCCCGAACTCACCGTACGCGCCCACCTCGACCTAGCCGCAGCCGGCGGCGCCGACCTCCGCTTCCACGAGCCGGTCCTCACCTGGGAGGCACTGCCTGCGGGCGGCGTGGCCGTGACGACGGCGCAGGGCCGCTACCACGCGGACCGGCTCGTCCTCGCTCCCGGGGCGTGGGCGCCCGGGCTGCTCCCGGACCTGGTGCCCCTGCGGGTCGAGCGCCGGGTCATGTACTGGTTCGCGCCCCGCTCGGGCGTCCAGGACTTCACCCCCGACCGCCATCCGATCTACGTGTGGGCGGGCGAGACAGAGGGCGACGAGATGTACGGGTTTCCGGCGCTGGACGGGCCGGAGGGTGGCGTGAAGGTCGCATTCCACAGCAGGGGCGAGCCGGCCGTGCCGGAGAGCCTGGACCGGACGGTGCACGCGTCCGAGATCGACGTCATGCGGCGGCACCTCAGCACCCGTCTCCCGGCGCTGGCGGGCGAGTTCGTCACAGGAGCTGCCTGTATGTACGTGAACACGGCGGACGAGCATTTTGTCGTCTCCCGGCACCCCGCTCACGAGGACGTCGTCGTGGCCTGCGGCTTCTCGGGCCACGGGTTCAAGTTCGTCCCGGTGATCGGGGAAATCCTGGCCGACCTGGCGGTGGACGGCACGACACGCCACCCCATTGCACTCTTCGACCCCGCCCGGCTCCGGCGCGGCCCTGCGGGAGGGCCGCGCCGGACATGACCGGAGGCCGATGCGTCCACGCACGGCCCCTGAAACCGACGGTCAGGAAGTGGTGCGGCCGGCCAGGGACTTGCCGTGGGTCAGTGTGCCGAGGGCCGAGTACGCCCGACAGCTGCCCGACTCGTCGTAGTCCGTGGTGATCTCCAGGACCCGGTGTCCGTCCGGTGAAGGCAGCAGCGCGGGGCTGTAGTTGGGGCAGGGGTCGTTGCGTACGTCGGAGACGCTGACCGGAGCCTGGTGGGCCTGCCAGGTGCCCCGTCCTCCGCTGGTGCTGGTGAAGAGGGTGCCGCCGGTGCCCGGGGCCGCAGCGCCGTTCTGGTCGACCAGCATCTGGCCGGTCAGGAAGAGGGTGCCCTCCCTGCCTCCGCCCGCGGACCAGGCCAGGGTCGGGGTGTGGGCGAAATGCTCGCCCGCGGCGTCGGTCGGCACGGAGCCGGGCGCGGCCGGGTCGCCCCAGTGCCAGGCGTCGCGCGAGGTCCGCAGGTGCACCACGCAGTCGTCGGCCCGGCCGGTCCCGCAGATCTCGTACGTCATGACGTAGGTGCCGGTGGGCAGGCGCCGGACCGTCGCCATGCCCGGCCGCAGCGCCGGGTCGTCGCTGCGCACGACGGCCCGCGACGCGGACCAGTGGACGCCGTCACGGGTGGACTTCTCGGCGAGGAACTGGCTGTGGGCGGGCTGGTCGGTCTCGTCGGAGTAGTACATGACCAGCCGGCCGTCCGCGGCCACGGTGAACTCCGGTTCCCACAGCCCGTGCGCGTTCGGTGAGGCGGCGGCGGTGCTCAGGTACTGCCAGCTCCGGCCGGCGTCGGTGCTGCGCCACACCCGCAGGGACATCCGCGGATCACTCGCGCCCTGGCCCACCGAGCCCGCCCACAGGAGTGTGCCGCGGGACAGCGCGCCGATGCGGCGCGGCAGTTCGTAGAGCGTGGTGCAGCACAGGCCGGTGCGGGCCGCGACGGGGTCGCTCACCCGTCCCACGCGGGCGAAGGACCGGCCGCCGTCGTCACTGCCGTAGATGTCGCCGGCCGGTCCGCCGCTCGGGAAACCGGTCACGGTGGTCAGGATGCGGCCGTTGTCCGCTCCGTTGTGGGCGAGCCGGACGACCCGTGGGTACATCGCTGCGTCGGGCCCGAGCGGCCGGCCGGTGGCCGCGGCCCCGGCCGGCACGGCCGCCGTGAGGATCATCACCAGCGCGGCGAGGAGGGCGGGCAGGGCCGCACCCCGGAGCGCGGCGCGGGCCGCCGTCCGGGCAGCGGCCCGCCGGAGCCGGCCGGTACGTGCAGGGCGTGGGAATAGGTTCATCGGTTGCTTCCTGAGAGGTAGGCGGTCGGGAGGTGCGTTCGGGCGGGGCGAGCCGGGGCGACGGCATGTCAGGGGCCGTTGATCAGGGGGATGGCGTCGGGGTTCCAGCGGAGCCCCGCCTCGTACATGGCGCGGTAGCCGCCGGGGTAGGAGGTGCCGTTGCTCCGGCCGTGGAGGTGGATGCGGTCGTCGGAGGGCGTGTGCAGGATGCTGTCGCCACCGGGCCCGTGACCTGGCCGCCAGTGGAATCCGTGGTCAGCCGGCTGCCGGGGGCCCTGCTGTGCGGGCCCTGGAGGGAGGTGGCGGTGGCGTAGTTCTCGAGGTGTCCCGGTCCGGCGGAGCTGCCGGCGGCACTCTGGGGGACATGGGACACCTTTCGTCATGAGGGTGCGCGAGGTGGGCGCCCGCGCGAGCCCGCGCCCCGGGGCACCTACCGTTCGACGCCGAGGTCGCGGAACGAGGCCGCGCCGGCGCGGTCGCGCACGCCCACCATGCCCGCCGGGAACGAGTCGCAGGGATCGGTGAAGGTGACGGTCGTGCGCGGGCCACCGCCGACCGAGGCCATGCTCACCGTGAGGACAGTGCCCCGCACGGTGAACGCCGTGTACGGGCCTGGGGGTCGCAGTTCACGTTCAATCAGAGCTCCTTGTCCGGAGACACGCCGGTCGCGTCGACATGATCGGTCACTCTGACATGGCTCTGTACAACGTTGCAAGAGGCAGGCAGAGTTGGTCCGCGCCCGGTCACATCAGTACTAGTACTCCTGCAGCGTTTCGCTGTCTTGCCTGGTCAGAGGCGACGTCCGGAGTGTTGTCGGCTGGTGTTGTGTCAGGGGAGGCCTTGCCGGACCGCCCCTCCAGCGAGTGGAGTCGTCGTCGGTGGTGGCAGTGGCGGGTGACGACTTGGCGTCTGCGGCGCCGACGTGATCAGTTCAGCATGTGCACGCGAAGCAACTGGTCGGCTCGATGGTTGTCGATGGGGCGAGGCGCCAGGAGCCGCCGTACTTCTGCCAGGGCGAGCGGGGCCAGGGTGCCGGAAGCGTTTCTGCAGCCCCCTTTGCCGCTGCGTCGGCCGACATGACCGCGAGGTAGGCACGGGCGGGCATCGCAGGGTGATGTGCCGGTACCAGCCGATGTAGCGGCGGAGGTCGTACTGGTCCAGGCCGCACTCGTTCTTCGCTGCCTGGAAGCACTCCTCGATCTGCCAGCGCGTCCCGGCGATCCGCACCAGGTCGGCCACCATGGTCTCCCGCGCGGAGTAGGCGAGGAAGTAGGCGATCCCCTCGGGCTTGCTGAGACCACGGCGGGTCGGTGCTCACCGACGACGGAAGGGAACATCGCCCTGGTGGTCGAACTCGGCCCCCGTGGGAAGTTCCAGTGCCGCCCAGTGGTAGAGACGCGGCCCCTTGGCCCCGTCACCGCACGAGATCGAGTCCCATGCCTCGTCCGGGACCTGGGCGAAGAGATGGTCGACGCGCGGACCGAAGACCTGCTGGGACTTGGGCACCGCGAGCACGTAGCCGAGACCGGACTGCTCCAGCAGACGGCGGAAGCGTCCCTCCTGCCCGTAGGCGGCGTCCGCGGTCACCCAGGCGAAGGGCAGATCGGAGGCCAGGGCACGTAGTACGAGGCGCTTGGCCAGCTCTCCCTTGGTGGCGAAGCCGCGTTTGTCGGGGACTTTCGCCGCCCGGCAGCGGACGCGGTCGTCCTCCGGGGCCTGGGCAAGTGCGGTACCCGGTCCACCGATGCCCCGCCGGTACTGGTGGCGTAGGCGGCGAAGACGCCGATCTGGCAGTTCTCCGTCCGCCCGGGGGCTTGTAGTCCAATTACTGTCCGGTGCACGCGTGTTGGCGGGACAATGAGGTGTGACTGCGCGTACGGCCGCTCGGGCTTCAGTTGTGGCTTTGAGGGCGAAGTTCGATCAGTTTCTTCCCCCTCTCGATGAGCGGCGCCGTCGGATCTACCTGGCCAGCGAGGCAGCCGCGCTTGGCCACGGCGGGCTCACGCTGGTGGCGGCCGCTTCTGGCGCCAGTGCGGCCGCCATCGCACGTGGGATCGCTGAGCTGTCCGGCGACCTTTTACCGGTCGGGCGGATCCGGGCTCCAGGGGCTGGCCGTAAGCCGGTGACGGTCACCGATCCCGGTCTGCTGCCTGCGCTTGAAGCTCTGATCGAGCCGCCAGCCCGGGGCGATCCGGTCTCGACGTTGCGCTGGACCACGCTCTCGCTGCGGTCCCTGCCTCAGCGCTGACCACTCAGGGGCACACGGTCAGCGCGGCGACCGTCGGGCGCCTGCTGCACACCCTGGGATACAGCCTGCAGGGCACCGCCAAGACCACAGAAGGTGCCAGCCATCCGGACCGGGATGCTCAGTTCACACGCACATCAGCGCCACTGCCGCAGCCTTCCTCCAGGACAACCAGCCGGTGATCAGCGTGGACACCAAGTTCAAAGAGTGGCTCGGCAACCACGACCGACCCGGCCGCACCTGGCGGCCGGGCAAGAACCACATCCGTGCGGACTGCCACACGTTCACTACCAGCGACCAGCCCGTGGTCATTTCCTACGGAATCTACGACATCGCTCGCAACACCGGCTGGGTCAATGTCGGGACCGACCACCGTGCGCCACGAGGCGACCGTCCAACTCACGTTGATACGACAGTCGCTGGGACCACATCGCAAAAGTTCCTAGGTCTCGGCCTCTCTGATCCCGGTCTTCAACCTTGTGGCGCGGACCGGGACGTTTGCCTGCCCGAGCGCACCACAACACAGCTCCGGCCGCTGAAGTCAGTAACGGGGTTGGTCGCATCCCCTGTGGTATGTCGATCTCCCATGGTTTCCGTCGGTGTGGGAGTCGTGAAGAGGTGTCGCCTGGTTCTGGGGATTCGGTCGCGGGAGCGGAAGGATCGGGGCACTCGGCGCTTGTGGACAGCTCGGGCGCCGCTCCATGCGATGGGAGACCGATCAACGATGTTCACTCCAGTGCGGAGCAGAGTTCGGGCGGGCGCGCTCGCGCTCTTGGCCGTTACGGCCCTCGCCTTCAGCGCGACCACCACGACCGGCGCGGCAGCGGCCCCCGCTCCCGCGAAACAAGGACCAACCTCGGTGGCCTACGTCGAGGTGAACAACAACAGCATGCTGAACGTCGGCAAGTACACCCTCGCCAACGGCGGCGGCAACGTCTTCGACATCGCCGTGATCTTCGCGGCGAACATCAACTACGACGCGAGCACGAAGGCGGCAACCCTGTACTTCAACGAGAACGTGCAACGCGTCCTCGATAACGCGGCCACGCAGATACGGCCGTTGCAGCAGAAGGGCATCAAGGTCGTCCTCTCGGTGCTCGGTAACCACCAGGGCGCAGGCTTCGCCAACTTCCCGTCCCAGCAGGCAGCTTCGACGTTCGGAAAACAACTCTCGGACACCGTGGCCAAATACGGCCTCGACGGCATCGACTTCGACGACGAGTACGCTGAGTACGGCAACAACGGCACCGGCCAGCCCAACGACAGCTCGTTCGTGTACCTGGTGTCGGCATTGCGCGCGAACATGCCGAACAAGATCATCAGCCTCTACGACATCGGGCCGGCCGCGTCGCGCCTGTCCTACGGCGGCGTCGACGTCTCGTCCACGTTCGATTACGCCTGGAACCCGTACTACGGCACCTGGCAGGTCCCCGGCATCGCACTTCCCAAGTCGAAGCTCTCTCCGGCGGCCGTCGAGATCGGCGGGACCTCGCAGAGCAGGGCCGCCGACCTGGCCCGCCGCACGGTCGCTGAGGGGTACGGTGTCTACCTGACGTACAACCTCGACGGCGCCGATCGCAGCGCCGATGTCTCCGCGTTCACCAGGGAGCTGTACGGCAGTGACGCCGTCTACGCGCCGTAGACCGAACGCACTCCCCGGCCCTGATGCCCCCGTCGGGGCTTGCCGCATCCCGTAGGCCCGCACCCCGGTCAGGTCGCGCCTCCGACGACCGGGTGGACCTGTCCTACAGCCAGATACGACTGCTGGGAACGCTGGAGGACATCGAACCGGCGACAGCACCGGCCGGCGCAGGCGCTGTCGCTGTCCGACTCGGCGATCAGCCTGGCGCTGCGGCCACTTGAAGTGGATGACCTGGTACAGGCCACCATCGACCCCACACACGCGCGACGGCGCCTGGTCAGACTTACCGACGCCGGCCGCGAAGCCCTCCACACCGCCGGAAAAGCCTCTCTACGACGAGTTCCGCGCCAAGCTCGTCGCGGCCGGCTTCCCCTACGACCATTACCTCGACGACAGTCTTCGACTGGCCGAGCTCCTCAAATCCACCTGAGAACACATCTCCGACGTTCCGCGACAGCACCGCCCGCGGAACCGGCAGCGACCACGGGGAGCCGTCACGGTCGGTGGCGTGCTCCTTAGCGAGGCAGTGCAGCAGCACGCGCACCAGGGCATAGGCAGTGACGGTGATCTTCCGCGGAGACTCGGACCCGAGCGGAAACTCCTGCATCAGCGGTGCGCCCGGGGTGACCTCGGTGGCCACCGCCGCCGACCGGTGAACCTCCGCCGGAGACGGGATGTGCTCATCTCCGCTCACCCGTCACCGCCGGGGCCGGGGCCGCGTGACGGACGGCAGCGGCGATGCGATACGAGGCGGCGCGAGGTGAACGGCAAAACCCTGCGACCACCTCGCCCGGGGAGCCGGTCAAGGGGGTGACGGCCGCTCGCAGGTCTCGGTCGCGGCGTCGCGCGGGCTGGAGAAGTGCAGCAGCGTGGACTCGGCCGCGGCGTCGGAGCCCTCGTTGTGCTCCTGATCCTCGCCGTCGCCCTCGCCGTCGGCCCCGACGATGCAGCCCTCTTCGTCATGCCGGACGTGGACCTTGCGTTTCCCGCTGGTGAGGGCGCGGGAGGCGAGCTGCTCGACCAGGCGCTCATCGTGGCTGCGCAGGTTCTGGAGCACGGCTACGAGAGGCCGGAAGCTGGCGGAGGCACCCGCCTCCCGCACCTACTACGACCGCTGCCGAGCCCGAGACAAAACCCACACCCAAGCCCTGCTCCGCCTCGCCCGCCACCGCATCAGCGTCCTGTTCGCCATGCTCCGCGACGGAACCTTCTACGAACCCCGAACCCCACAGCTCGCTTGACGAAGGACAGAGAGGCACCCGCCCCGCGTGCCGTGGCACCGGCTGTGGAGAGTGGCGCCGGGGCATGGCCCAACAGGAGCGTGCCGCCGCACAGCGGCGTAGCCTCCAGATCGTTCGGAGTGGGCAAGCACGAGGGTCCTCCGGAGTGTCGCCCTTATCGCGTTCTCGACAACCCCCAGCCTCGTGTCACCATCACCAACCGGGGGAGCGCCATGGCCGCACTTCAGTACATCTTCGACATCACCCAGGACGACGTCCGCTGACAGGGCCCCGCGTGTCTGCCCTTGCCGGCGCGTCCACTGGCGTGGTCCCCGCTCGGTCTCCTCCGTGCACCGGCATACCAACCCTTTGACGTGGGGCTTCAAGTCGGCGGACCTCAGTGGTCGTCCGTGGCGGCCGGCGTCGCGTTCGGCATGCCCGCCGACCGCGACGACCAGGCCCCCGCCTCCTCCCGGATCAGGTCAGAGGGTTGTCCACGACGTTGCCCCGGTAGCGGTGGTAGCCACTGGAGCCCTGTCCCTTGGTCGAGGAAACCTCGACCTGGAAGAACCTGATCTTCACCTTCTGGCTCCAGGACAGGTTGTAGAAGCCGACGTAGGAACCGCACTTCCCTGTGATGCGCGGCTTTCCGTACTGCTGGACCCCGTCAGTGCCCGTCACGATCACGCGGACCTGCCCGAGTTTCAGGCCCTTCCCGCACGGGAACTTGACCGACATCGAGCCGTGCAACGTCGTCTTGCCCCAGGTGAACGTCCCACTGCCGCAGGCATAGGTTCCACATGCGTCGCTGCGTCCAGTCGACGCCGCAGCCGCCGGGCCGGCCTGCACCAGCACACCGGCGAGGGCGGCCGCTCCGGCGACCCCGGTGGCGACCAGACGCCGAGCCATGGCCTTGGACATGTGCTCCTCCAAAAGCGCTTCGAAACGACTTGGGGGCTTCGTCGCCCCTGTCGCCAGGACCGTAACGGCACAGGGAGATCCAGGTCGTCAAACCCGCGGTTGACCTGGCGGCTACACCCCGTGCGGTAGGGGTCAACCACCGCGGTACGCGCCTGCTCGGCCGCAGCCACAGCACCGGTCGTACGGCAGCGAAGGCCTGCGAGTGCCGATTATTACGTCCTCGCAGGTCACGTGGTGTGTGCGTACTCGTGGAGGATGCCACCGAGTCGATCACGTCGGCGGATGCCGAGGTGATGGAGTCAGTCCGGGTCAGTGATCGGTCCGGGGGCTGGCCGAAGCGGTGCCGCACTGTGCAAGGTGCGGTGCGGCCGGTGTCCGTTGTAGTACGCCTCGAACTCGTTGAGCGCGTGGAGCAGGTGGGCCTGGTTCCAGATCAACGTGCGGTCGAGGAGTCCGTGCCGACAGGTCTGCACCAAGCGCTCCATGATCGAGTTCATGCGGGGAACGCGGATGCCGGCGGTGACGATTTCGACGCCCTCGGCCTCGAAGACGGCCTCGAACGCCCGGGTGTACCTGCTGTCGCGATCCCTGATCAAGTATGCGACGGTGACGCCGACGTCCTGGAGGTCCAACCTGAGATTTCGGGCGGCCTGGGTGACCCAGGCCGCGGTGGGACGGGCCGTCGCGCCGCGGATGCGGATACGACGGTCGGCGTGCTCGATGACGGCGAAGACGTACACGGTCGCGCCGTTCAGGGTGGTGGCGGTGAAGAAGTCGCAGGCTAGGATCGCGTGGGCCTGGCCGCGCAGGAAGGCGGCCCAGGTCTGGCGGTCGCGTTCGGGATGGGGTTCGATCCTGTGCGCCTGCAGGATCTCCCAGACGGTTGAGCGCGACCTTGATGCCGAGCACGGCGAGTTCACCGTGGAGGCGCCGGTACCCCCGTCTGAGGACGAAGGCGTCGGCACGCACGACAGCCAGAGCGGCCCGGACACCCGGATGGTGTCCGGGCCGCCGTCGTTCCCGGCTCGCCACCCAGATCACAGACCCACTCGCCCCCAGGAGAATGACATCGAGTAGCCGCTGTGGCGCACCCGCGAGGCGGCAGTGGGTCGGCGGAGCGAGTGAGGGAGTGGAGTGAATCGGGGGAACGCCGTGTCGACGTGCCCGGCCACAGCGGGGCGGCCGGGTAGCCTCACGCCGGGCACAACTCCCGCAGGACACACGGACGACAGGAAGCGGCCGATCCGTACAGGCCGACGACGGCGTCCGGCCCCAGCCGCGGGAGGGGCCCGCTGATCTGCCCAGGACACCGAGGCAGGGGAGCAGCGAGGAGGTCTGTGATGCCCCGACCGACCAGACGCGGCCCCATCCCTGCGACCCCCGCCAACCGGCGTATGAGTCCTGTGATGTCCCGGACGGCCCGGCAGGAATCCCGGCTGCTGCGCCACCCTGCCCGGGGGATGGCGGTCGGTGCCCTGTGCGTGTCCGCTTCCGCGGTGCTGCTGGGACTGGCCCGGACCGACCCCGGGACGGCGTCGTTCTACCGTTGTGTTCTCGCTCTGCCCGCGCTGATGGTGCTGGCGGTGCCGGAGCGTCGCCGGCAGGGGCCGCCGTCCCGCGGACAGTACGGCCTCGCGCTGCTCGCGGGTGCCGCGTTCGCCTGGGACATGCTGCTGTGGACCCAGGCGATCGCCGAGGTCGGCGCGGGCCTGTCCACCGTGCTGGTCAACGTGCAGGTGGTGCTGGTCCCTTTGCTGGCCTGGGCGATCGAACGGGAGCCGGTGCCGCGATCCTTCCTGCTCTGGGTGCCAGTGATCCTCTTGGGCGTTGTCCTGACCGGAGGGGTGGTCGAGGGCGGCGCGTCCGGCAGTGATCCGCAGGCGGGCACACTGCACGCGGTGCTGGCGGCCGTGTGCTATTCGGTCTTCCTGTTCCTGCTGCGGCGCGGCGGCCACAGCGGGCTCGTCCGGCAGCGCTACGTCCTGGTGATCGCCTGCGCCGCAGTGGTGTCGCTGCTCGCCGGCCGGTTCGCCTACGGGCTGGATCTCACACCGGGCTGGAAAGTCATGGGCTGGCTGCTGGCGGTGGCGGTCTCCAGCCAGGTGGTGGGGTGGCTGCTGGTCGCCTCGACCTCACCGATGCTGAGCAGCCACGTCGGCGCGGTCCTCCTGCTGCTGACTCCGGTGGGAGCGGTCGCGCTCGGCGCGGTCGTACTGGGGGAGCGGCCCACCCTGCTGCAACTGGTCGGCTGTGTCCTGATCCTGGTCAGCGCCTACTGCGCAGCCGTCCGCGAAATCCGCCCGCGTCACCGGCCGGACCGCAGCGCGGACGGAAGCGCCCCGGGGCCGGAGGGGACAGCGGACTGAGAGGTCGTTTTCTCCCGTTGTTTCATCACGGAATCTGCGGTTGGTGGGGCTTTGCAGGGTCGCGTCAGGAGATGGTGTTCTCGCCGGTGAGGCGGCGGGCCATGAGGTCGGTCATGGCGAGGTGGATCACGGCTTCGGAGCGGGCGGGCAGGGTCTCGTAGTCGCGGGCCAGGCGACGGCGGAGCATCAGCCACCCGTAGGTCCGCTCCACGGTCCAGCGTTTGGGCGGTGGGGTGAAGCCTCTGCTTCCGGGTGTGCGTTGGACGATTTCCATGTCGATGGCAAGGGTGGCGGCATGCTCGACGAGGTGCCGGCGGTAGCCGCCGTCCACCCAGACCTTGCGGACGGTGGGGTGTGCGGCGGCCACCTGGTCGATCAGGTCGGTGCCGGCTGCGGAGTCCTGCACGCTCGCCGCGGTGACCACGACGGCCAGCAGGAGTCCGATCGTGTCGGTGACGATGCTCCGCTTGCGGCCGACGATCTTCTTTCCGGAGTCGATGCCCTGGCTGGAGGCATGAACGCTGGTGGAGGGCTTGACGCTCTGGGCGTCGATCACGCAGGCCGTTGGTTCGCTGTCCCGGCCCTCCTTCTGCCGCAGCAGGTGCCTGAGCAGGCCGTTGAGCTGGGCGAACACGCCTTCCCGCTGCCACTTGGTGAAGTAGCCGTAGACCGTGTTCCAGTGCGGGAAGCCGGGAAGTCGTGGGGGAGGTAGCGCCACTGGACCCCGGTGCGGTCCACATACAAGATCGCGTCCATGATGTCGCGCAGGTCGTGCTCGGGCGGACGGCCGAAGTCCAGTGCCCGGCCGCGACGTTCGAAACGCCAGGCCGACAGCACTGGTTCGATCAACTCCCAGCGGGCATCGGACAGATCACTCGTATACGGGCGTCGCGTCGGCATGCTTCCGGCGTACCGCTCCGGACCGAGTGCGCCCAGGCGCACAGCGAAGACGACCATAATCGGTTCATTCCAGGGCAACACGGACGAAAAACGTCCTCTTAGTCATGCCCGAGGCTTACGTGAATCGTCGATAACGGATCGATGCGTGCGTCGTGAGCAGGTCGGCGACGGCGTTCAGGCAGGCAAAGCCCAGCTCAGAGGACATGCCGTGCGGGTTGCCGAGTACTCCGTTGGACGCGACTGCCTTGACGCCGTCGGTGAATACGCGGGCGAGCAGTTCGTCGTTCATTGACCCAGTGAAGCCCGCGGTAGCGCGATCGTTCCTCACGACGTCCGGCTTAACGGCGAGCATGATTGAGCTTTCGGCGATGTCGGCATGGCCTCCGACATGGCGGGCGAGGCCGGCGACGCGTTGAGCCGCGTCGCGCCATGCCTGGAGGACCGCTGCTGAGTCGGCGAACGCGATGATGTCCAGGTCGGCAGAAAGCCGTGGGGCGAGCTTCGTCTCGATCTCACTGAGCAACGGGTAGTTGCCGATGTGTGCCGAGAAGATCAGCACGCGCTGGAAGCCGTGCGCGGCAAGGCTTGTGCAGCAGTCGGCGATGATCGCCCTGAGCGTTTCGGGCTGCAGCGAGAGCGTTCCGGCGAAGCCGAGGTGGTGCGCGGAGCAGCCGATCCGCACCGTCGGCAGCACGAGCGCGTCACCGAGCCGCTCGGCGACAAGGACGCCCAGGCGGTCGGCGTGATCGCTGTCGACCGACAGTGGCAGGTGCGCGCCGTGCTGCTCTGTGGCTCCCAACGGCAGGACGGCCGTACGCATGCCGCTCGCGATGGCATCCGCGATGTCGGGCGAGGTCAAACGCTCAATCCGCAACTCGCTCACGTGTGGTCACTCCTCCTGACGGGCAGGCCCAGACAGCTCTCATTGTTATCAGCACCTAACGCTGTATGGACTCTAGCGGAACCTTGACCAGGGCTGAACTACGTCCTACGTTATCGGTGAATAACATTCGACGGAAGGGTCGTCATGGACTTCATCCTCATGACTGAGGGGGACACCCCGGTCGGGCTCACGCATGAGCACCGCTATCGGGAGCTG